>DQEK01000268.1 GCA_003533545.1 Acidobacteriota bacterium
ACTGATTCGTCCCTTTTCCGAGGGTGTCGTCAACCCCGCGAGTTCGGCGGACCAGGCGGTCTTCTCGGCGGCAATCTCGGCGAGACGCGCCTCGTTGCGCACGGGTGCCGAGTTCGAGGCCTGTAACCGCGCCAGTAGCGCCTCGGCGGCCAGTCCGGCATCCCCTCGGATACCCAGAGCGATAGGCTTCACTAGCCCGAGCACGCGCGCGTCGGTGTCGACCTGAACCACTTCGGCTTTAGTCGGCCAGTAGTCGATTCCATGTTGCGGCAACGTGCCGAAGGGTCCGAGCCGGCTCCCAAGCGCCAGTACCATGTCGGCCTTTTCGATCAGGCGCATCGCCGCCTTGGAACCCTGATACCCGAGCGGCCCGCAGGCTAGTTCGTGACTCGCCGGGAAGGCATCGTTGTGCAGGTAACTGGTTACGACTGGGCATGAAAGGTGTTCGGCTAGCCGCCGGGCCGCATCCACACCATCGCCCATCACGAGGCCGCCACCGGCAATGATGACCGGACAGCGGGCGCCGGCCAGCATCTCCGCTGCCCGGTCGAGCGATTCGGCCCCACCAGCACTTCGTTCGACGGGCTGGGGTGTCGCGATCGTGGTCTCGAGTTCCCCGTAGAAGTAGTCGCGGGGAATATTGACCTGCACCGGTCCGCGTTCATCGAGGGCAATAGTGAAAGCCCGATGAGTCAACTCCGCGATACGGGAGGGCGAATTCACGTGGACCTGATACCGCGTAATCTTCGAGAAGATCGGTACCTGGTCCGTCTCTTGGAACCCGCCCAGTCCGGCCGTCGTACTCCCCGCCTCCGGCGTGATTGCCACAACAGGCGAATGGGCCCAGTAGGCGGCGGCGATCGCGGTCACGAAGTTGGTCACACCCGGTCCGTTCTGTGCGATACACACCCCGTGGCAGTTCGTCACACGCGAGTAACCATCGGCCATGTGGGCCGCGTTCTGCTCGTGCGCCACCGACACCAGACGGATCCCGGCCAGTGGGAACAGGTCCATCGCATCCATGTAGGCTGACCCAGCAATGCCGAAGACCGTGGTCACGCCGTGGGCGACCAACGTCTCGACGAACGCCTCGCTGGGGGTCATACGAGTCATCTCACTCATGCGGCGATTGCTCCCGGTTTTGGCCCGCTGGCGCCCAGGTCGGCCGTTCCTGGCGACGCGCTGCGTGTTTATCGAATGTCTTACTGGGCTGGACGCTGGCTCCCCAACACACCCTCCCCGCACCGAGACGAACCCACTCGCATCTCGGTTGACTCTAGCCGGATCCCACCTGGCAGCTCAGGGACGCAGCTCGCGTCCCAGACGCTCAAGATTCCGCGCACCCGCCAGGATGCCATACAGCCCGATGTTGCCTTCATGGCACGCGTATTCGAACAGCTGACCGTCGGTACGCCGGAACGGCATCATAACGGTATACGGAGCGGTATAGACCGTGGGATCCGTAACGGTGTACTCGTAGGCGACAGTGTCGGGGTCGAGCCTGGTCAAACGTTCAATTAAGTGCATGTCCGGACCGGTGCCACCATTCTCCCGACCCCGAAACTGAGTCGTTTCGATGACCAGAGTCTCGCCTTCCCAATGGGCCCGCGACACGCCGGCGAGCTGCGGGAACGAGGGTTTCGCAGTGTCTCCGATCGGGATGAGCCTCGCCTGTCTCGCCTGTTCGGTGAGAATCGCCACATACCCTGGCGTCTGGAAAACCATCAGGTTGTTGTTGTAGGCGCCGGTCCGAATTGGTGGACCAGATTTAGAGAACATGATGCAACGATCGCCCATGCTTCGATTCTCATACGAATCGTACCGATGCTCCTCCTGATACGCGCGGCGTTCCTGGGCTGCCGCACGAGCAGCTTCCGTTTGCGGTGGAAGCCGGCCGTCGGGTGGATCGACAACCAGTGAGGTTCGTTTGTCCGAGGTCAACTCGATGCCGCGCTCGTACCAGAATTCGTTGTACGACAGCACCCCGCCCTCCGACCGTGGCCGGTAGCCGCCAGAGCCCTTCTCCGGGTCGAACAGGTCGCGATTTTGGCGAGTCCGTTCTGACGCCTCAAATGCCGCAGCCTCCTCGACCGTCAGGTTCTCTTGCCCCTCGAACTGGGCGGGCCGCTGGAGCGGTGTCAGCGTGCGGAAGGTAAAGACGCCGGAAACATGTGGCTGACCGTCCGGAGTCCGCATCGGCATCCGGCCCCCGGCCGACTGGGCCGCAACCGGCTGGGTTGCAAGCATGACCAGGATTGCCAGACTGAAGAACGTCCCGAAGCATTTCTTGAACATCTGCAATCTCCCATTAGTCGTGATCGACCGCCACACCCCGCTCACAGTGCCCTGTTCAACGGGGTCAACCACCGGGCGCCTCACGGTGCGACAGCAGCGTGAGTGGTTCTTTCCGCCGCAAGCCACATTATGGATCAACCTATGCGCGCGCAAGTTTCCTGCAGATGCCCACAATTGACCAATTGAACAGTCTGGAAAGGCAGACCATTTTTAGCCGATACCGGAAACCTGCGCAGACACATGGAGTCCGGGAACGGCACTACCCGGACGGATCCGGGCCAGAAGCCAACACGTCAAGCCACCACCGTTTTCGCTTATGATGCACTGTGCACTGCAGTGGCAGTGCTCATTGGAGCCTATCCTTCGGCGGCGCATGAGGGGGACCTACGTCCCTTTGATACGAACGAGGAACCACCATATGAGAGTGCTATCGACAATGACCGTAAGCTGCGTGACGGCCGCGTTGGTAAGCGTCACAGGGCCGGTCTCGGCCCAGGAACCGTCGACGGCGAACGGCGAGTGGCCTTCCTATGGCGGCAATCTCTCGCATGACCGCTACTCACCACTCGACCAAATCACGCCTGACAACTTCAACGACCTCGAATTGGCATGGCGGTTCAACACCGACAACCTCGGTCCGCGACCAGAAAACAACTACCAATCGACGCCGTTAATGGTGAACGGCATCCTGTATGTGACTGCCGGTTCTAGGCGAGCCGCGGTCGCCCTCGACCCCACGACCGGCGAGCTGTTGTGGATGCACCGGGTCGACGAAGGAGAACGAGGGTCCACCGCACCGCGGCGGCTGTCTGGCCGCGGACTCACTTACTGGAACGACGGTGTAGACGGCGTCATCATGTATGTTACGCCCGGTTATCAACTGGTCGCGCTCAATGCGCTCACGGGACACCCGATGGACGGCTTTGGAGCAGACGGTATCGTCGATCTCAAGCAGAACATCGACCAAGACCTTGAGCCGACCTCAGAGATCGGTCTCCATGCCGCTCCGGTTGTTGCCGGTAACACCATCCTTATTGGCGCCGCGCATCTCCCCGGCGGAGCTCCGCCGTCCCGCACTAACGTCAAGGGCTACGTCAGAGGCTTCGACGCCAGAACCGGCGACCGCAAGTGGATTTTCCACACAATTCCGAACGGCGACGAGTTCGGAAACGACACCTGGGGCGACGGCTCGTGGCGCTACACGGGCAACACCGGAGTCTGGGGACAGATGACCATCGACCCGGAACTCAACATGGCCTATTTTCCGGTCGAAGCTCCGACCGGTGACTACTATGGCGGCCATCGTCCGGGTGACAACCTGTACTCGGGCAGCGTGGTCGCAGTCGATCTCGACACCGGTGAGCGAGCTTGGCACTATCAGACCGTGCACCACGATATCTGGGACTGGGACCTGCCTTCGGCTCCAGTACTCCTCGACGTTACCGTCGACGGTCGAGCCATCAAAGCAGTCGTACTACCGACCAAGCAGAATTACATGTTCGTGCTTGACCGCCAGACCGGCGAGCCAATCTGGCCGATTCCAGAGGTGCCGGTGAAGCAAGGTGACGTCCCTGGCGAGTGGTACGCGCCGACCCAGCCAATCCCCACAAAACCACCGCCAGTCGACGAAACTGACCTGAGCGAAGCGCACCTCGTTGACTACACACCGGAGCTCCAGCGACGCGCGCTGGAAATTTATGGCCGGCATACCATCGGCTGGCTGTACGACCCACCGACCGTAGCCGAGCCAGGGATGCTCGGCACGTTACAGCTCCCAAACTCGACCGGTGGTGTGAACTGGCCCGGCGGCGCGGCCGATCCGGAGACCGGACTGTTCTACATCTACACGAAGACCCAAATCGGTGCCCTCGGGCTAGTCAACGATCCGGAACGCTCGGACATGGATTTCATTCGCGGGCGCCCCGAAGGGGTTAGCTTCCGCGACGCGTCCACAAGTATTGACGGGTTCCCCATGATCAAACCCCCCTGGGGGCGAATTACCGCACTGAACATAAACACCGGCGATATGGTCTGGCAGATTCCGCACGGCGAAGCTCCCGACAACATTCGCAACCACCCGCTGCTCGAAGGCCAAGATATCGGCCGGACCGGTTGGCCGGGTCGGGTCGGCTTGCTCATCACCAAGAACCTTGTGGTGGCGGGAGAATCTGGAACCTACACCACTGACACGGGCGAAACTGGCGCCATGCTACGCGCCTACGACAAAACCACCGGGAACGAAGTGGGAGCCGTGTATATGACGGCCCCGCAGACCGGATCGCCGATGACCTACGCCGTGGACGACCAGCAATACATCGTGGTAGCCACCAGCGGCGGAGGCCAGTCTGGAACGCTGCTCGCATACAAGCTGCCCTGACGCCACGGTCTCGGCAGACACACATTTCGCGGCCACCCCCTGCCCGTTGACGCTACGACGTCGGCGGGTGGGTCTTCGTTCAGGTCTTCTGCCGGCGAGAACTCGAGACAAGTTCTCGACATGTCATGACATCCCCGGCCGTCACCACACGCTTTGTTGACGCAAACGGACTCCGGTTCGAAGTCCACGAATGCGGCGAAGGGGATCGTCTAGCGTTGTGCCTGCACGGATTCCCGGAAAGCGCATTCTCCTGGCGGTACCAGCTCCCCTGTCTGGCGCAGCTGGGCTACCGGGTCTGGGCGCCAAACCTGCGTGGCTACGGCCGGTCGAGCCGCCCCGATCGGGTCGAAGATTACCGTGTCAATCACCTCGTAGCGGACGTCGAAGCATTGATTGACGCCGCCGGGCCGACTCATACGCTGCTCATCGGCCATGACTGGGGCGGGATCCTCGCTTGGATAATCGCAACCGGCAAACGTCGGGCACTCGATGGTCTCGTCATCATGAATGCCCCTCATCCGGCACGGTTTGCCCAACAGCTGTTCACCTGGAGCCAGATTCGACGGTCGTGGTACGCGTTCGCGTTTCAGATCCCGAGGCTTCCGGAATTCTTTCTGGGTCGCCGAGAGGCCCGCGGTATCGCCGCGATATTCCGCAACATGGCCGTAGACAAGAGTCGGTTCCCACGCGACGTCCTCGACGTGTATCGAAAGCAGGCCCTCGAACCGGGAGCTCTGACCGCCATGGTCAATTACTACCGAGCCAATCTCGGTCTCGGATGGAGACAACGAGCTGAACAAGCGGACCCCATCGACGTACCGACGTTACTCGTGTGGGGCGAGGCTGATACCGCCCTAGGTAAAGAGCTGACGTTCGGCACCGAACAACTGGTGAAGCACTTGACGATTCGCTACTTGCCGGACGTCTCGCATTGGGTGCAGCAAGAAGCGCCTGAACAGGTTAACGGAATCCTTGAATCCTGGCTGGCCCAGCACAGACCGGCTGATTGAATATTAGCGTAGCACTGGGAGTCGAGAACCTACCGG
Source organism: Acidobacteriota bacterium (assembly GCA_003533545.1). Taxonomy (GTDB): domain Bacteria; phylum Acidobacteriota; class Vicinamibacteria; order Vicinamibacterales; family UBA8438; genus DQEK01. Next base: position 5,719 of record DQEK01000268.1, read on the forward strand.
CTTACGTACGCGGTGCCCCCGGGACAATCCGACCAGCGCGGCACCTGTAACACCCCTAGCGAAGTCGCAGCAGAACAGCGGGTGGTGAAACGCCCTCCGTTCAAGCACCGCGGACTAGTCGCCGCTAGCATCGATGGAGAGCCGGTAGTACGCTGCGCGTGCGACGAGGAGGACTGATCGCGATGTACGAAACCATCCGATATGCCGTTGAAGACCCAATCGCAACCATCACGCTGAACCGCCCGGATCGACTCAATGCGTTGACGGGCCTCATGCTGGCGGAACTCCAACAGGCCATGAAAACCGCCGAAGAAGACGAACGCGTGGTGGGCATATTGCTGACTGGTGCCGGTCGGGGCTTCTGTGCTGGTGCCGACATGGAACGCCTGCAAGCTACTAGCCAGGGCAAGACCCGCTCGTCGGTTGAGGTCAAACCGACGGAAAAACCTGGTGACTTCGACATGCTTGGCGACGACTATCGGCTAGGGCACGCCTACCTAATGGCGATCCGCAAACCTATCGTGGCCGCGATCAACGGACCGTGCGCCGGACTAGGGTTCGTTATCGCAATGTTGTGCGATATTCGATTTGCTTCCGACCGTGCCCTATTCACCACCGCGTTCGCTCAACGCGGCCTCGTTGCCGAACACGGGATCAGTTGGCTCCTGCCACGGCTAGTCGGGCCCGCCAACGCCATGGATATCCTACTCACGGGACGCAAGTTCGACGGCGCCGAGGCCGAGCGACTAGGAGTCGTAAACCGCATGATCGAGCACGATCGACTACTCGAACATACGCGAACATATCTGGCCACGATGGCCACCACCGCAGCACCGAAGTCCCTTCAGAGCATGAAACATCAGGTCTACAAACACCTCGACGTGTCACTAGGGGACGCGTTACGCGAGTCCCTCGCCTTGATGGAGCAGAGCCTTCGACACGCCGATTTCAAGGAAGGCGTGAACTCGTACCTCGAGAAGCGACCACCCCGCTTCACGCGGATCGTCATCGGCCCACCTACGACCGAGGCACCGTCCGAGTGACCCCCGAAACGGAATCCGGCGGCCACGATGACCGCATCCTACTTGAGGGGCCACAAAGTCGCATCCGAGACCTGTCGCTGGTCGTCCGGTCACTACGAGACTTTCTGACAGGATTTCGAGGGCTGCATTTCGTCGGTCCCTGTGTCACCGTCTTCGGTTCGGCGAGGTTCCAAGAAGACCACCCCTACTACACGCTGGGACGTGAGGTCGGAGCCGGACTCGCGCGGCTCGGTTTTACCGTGATGACCGGAGGCGGTCCTGGATTAATGGAGGCAGCGAACCGCGGCGCACAAGAGGCCGGTGGGCGCTCAGTCGCCTGCAATATCCGGCTGCCGAACGAAGAGGCACCAAACGCTTATCTCGACCACTCCGTGCAAACCCACTACTTCTTCGTTCGCAAGATTCTGCTGTTCAAATACTCCTATGCCTTTGTCGCATTACCCGGTGGCTTCGGCACAATGGACGAGCTGTTCGAAGCCTTGACCCTCGTGCAGACGCGGCGAATGCAGGGCTTCCCAATCGTGTTAATGGGCACCAGTTACTGGCGCCGATTACTACACCTCATTCATCGAATGGAGCGGGAGGGTGCGATTAGCCCACGGGACCTCAGCTTGTGGCTAACAACCGACGATCTCGGCGAAGCCCTCGCACATATCCGCACGCACACCGTCGATCGGTTTGGGCTACTCGAACGGCGACGACCACGTGCGTCCAAAATTCTGGGTGAAACCAACGTCGCGGCCAAGTCTGCAGGACCAGATTAGCGAGAATCGCCAACGGCGTTGACGACGAGCACGTCATGATCGGCCCCTGGCGGACGCGCAGCCACGCCTGTCACCTCGACCGGCGGCTTGCCCACCATCGACAAGAGCGCGTCTGTCGCATCCTTCGCGTCGAGCGCCAGAAGCACATTATCAGGCAGCGCTAACACGAACCCGTCGTCCTTTCTCTTGACCTCTCCGAACGCATGCACCCGCAACTCGACGGGCTGAAACCCTACGTTTCGAATGACTTGACGGACCGCGTGCAAGTCCAGCACAGCACCACGCTCCGGCGTGAGCACGATCTGTCCAGATTCCGACAGAACCTCCACCAACTCAACGTGGTCCAGCCGTCCCAATCGGCGTTCAAGACCCTGTGCACACGAGGGGCATGACAGCTCCACCACGACCGTCACCCGCAACATACCTGGCACAACATCGGAAGACTGCCCGAAGGCCTCAGGAGCGCAGACAGCCCCGCCAGCGATCAGACCCGCCACCATCCACGTCCTCATCGCAGATCGACCGCCACGAGGGTATCAACGTTACGAGCGTACAACCGCCCGTCCGCTAGTGCTGGATAGGCACGCACAATACCCGGGAGTATGCGCGCACTCGATCGCGGGGCGAAACTGTCCGGCGACGCATCGGCCAGCAGCAGGTCACCTGATTCGCGGAGAATCACGAGACGCTCGCCAGCCAGCGTGACCGTCCCCGCTCCGAAGCCATCCTCACTCCAGCGCACCTCCCCGGTGAAGAGATCAACGGCGCGCAGGCTCGGCCCGTATTCCTGTCGACCGTGATACCCGTAGAGTACGCCATCGCGCACGACTGCGGTCGCGTAGTGGTTAGTCATGCTATCGTCACCGGCCCACTCTTCGACCAAGTCACCTCCGTCGACCCGTAGCAGGACCGCACCGGTCCCGTAACTTGACGAAATGAACACACGGTCGCCGACCACCAAGGGGGTCGCTGCATTCACTGACGCGCCCAAACGAGACCGCCAGCGGTGCTGAAATAGGACCGTGCCCGAGATTGGATCCACTCCCACGAGCCCCGTTCGCGTGAAAAACAGCGCGTGACGGATTCCGCCGAAAGTAGCGCCGACCGCCGACGAGTAGCTGGCTTCATCGGACGTCGAGGTCCACAGTTCGTCCCCGGTTCTTACATCAAAGGCCACGATACCGCCACGTTGCCCCCCCACGTTAACAATGACCCTCCCATCCTCGACCAGCGGGGACCCAGCGGCGCCAAAGAAGCCCTTGCGAACCCCGTAGCGTTCGTGAGTGTCGACCTGCCAGATGCCCGCGCCAGTCTCGAAATCTACCGCGTGGAGCTGCCCCTGGGCACCGAAAGTAAAAACTCGACCATCGGCCACGACCGGCACGGAGCGGGGGCCTTCGTCAAAACCGAAATCGTCTCGATAGGTAGTCTGATAGTCGTATCGCCAAAGGGTCTCGCCAGTGTCGACCCCAAGGGCCTCGACGACCTCCCGGCTGCCCTCGCGGTGGAATAAAACAACCCGTTCTCCAACCACTACCGGACCGGCGAACCCCGCGCCGATCGGTCGTTGCCAAATCCTGACCGGTCCTTCACCCGGCCAGGCATCGGCTAAGCGCACCCCCGAATAGCTACCGTTACGAGTGGGCCCCAAAAACTGCGGCCAGTCCTGGGCTACCAGCGTGACTCCAACCGTACAGACCAGCAGCGCAACCGCCATCGAGTCACGCCAAGCCCTTCTCATGGATCAGACTCCTCTCGACAACGCACCTAAGATGACTGGATTTGAACCAGCGACTGGAGCAAGGTCGGGATTATATCGCGCAGCGACGAGTCTAGACCGCGTAGGACTCAAGCTTGCTAACGACCATGCGCTGTGCGACATTTTCCGGCCTTTGCCACTTGCCGCAAGATCACGTAGCCTTGTGCCATAGTTCTGGGGTGTACTTGGACCGATGAGCCTGCCACGGCGTCGTCTCACGCGAAGTATCACGTTACTCGTAGCCGTTCTCCTGCTCGCGGGACTGTCGGCGACATCCAGCGCCCAACGTTACTTCAGCGAGGGCCGAGCCCCCGCCCGGTTTCCTCCCGCCTCGATGCCTGACCGAGACTTTTCGTTCTGCAAGCTCGCCTACACCAGCGTCCGATACGAGGAACTGGGAATGGGGTGGCGCACCGATTATCCGTACGCAGGGATCAACCTGATGATCCGGTTCTCGGAACTTACGACCGCGCCGGTCAGCACTGACCAACGAGGCGAGCCCAACCACTGGGTCGTCCAATTGACTGACCGAGAACTGTTCAACTGTCCATTCATCATGGCGGCCGATGTCGGCACCATCGGGCTCAGCGGTGTCGAGGTAGAACAGCTTCGCACCTACCTACTCAAGGGCGGGTTCCTGTGGGTGGACGACTTCTGGGGTACACGCGCGTGGCAGCATTGGAGTGCTGAAATCGCCAAGGTACTCCCCCCTACTGAATATCCAATTCACGACCTGCCGTTAGATCACCCAGTCTTTCGCACCCTGTCCTTTGTTGAAAAGGTACCGCAGATCACGGCGATTCAATTCTGGGGGTGGAGTGGCGGCAACACCTCTGAACGCGGACGCGACAGCGCTGAGGCCCATCTCCGAGCGATTACAGACAAGAACGGCCGTATTCTGGTCCTGATGTCACACAATACCGACGTTGCCGACGCTTGGGAGCGGGAAGGTGAAGACCCACGGTTCTTCGAGCGGTTCTCGCCGGAAGGATACGGGCTCGGTATCAACGTTCTGCTTTACGCCATGAGCCATTGACGAACCACGCTTCCAACGTTCCACGGTTCGTCTGTAGGCTCCGACGTCTTTGCCCAACCGAAACCGCCGCACATCGATGACAACGTCAGAGACCGCTCGCTCGCAACAAGAACTGCTCGGTCTTTTGCGTGACCTCCCTTTCTTCAAGTTGCTTGGTCTCGAATTTGTCGAAGCAGAGCCCGGGCGCTCGATCACTCGCATCAGCATGCGTCCGGACCTCGCCCAACCAGCTGGACTGATGCACGGAGGGGTCATTGCCTCGCTCATCGACACCGGTACGGCGTACGCCCTGTTACTGCGAGAAGAGATCCAGGACACACTCCGGGACGGGGGCTCACTCGTCACGGTGGACTTACGCGTAAAATACTTGCGTCCCGTAGCAGATGGAATCATCACCTGCGAGGCTCGAGTGATTCGAATGGGTCGACAAATCATCCACACGGACGCCGTCGTAACCAACGAAGCCGGGGCGGAAGTCGCCCGCGGCGACGCGATCTACACGACGGCCGGAACTTTGTCCACCTCCAGTTAGGCACACCTTATGCGTATCCAAAAGCGTAAGACCAACGAAGTACTCCACCGGACGCCCGCTGCCGATGTCACATTGCGTCTCTGCAACCGCGATCTGAAAAACCATCGCCGTTCCGCCTTGGGCAATGAAATCCGCCGGCGAAGCATCTCCAGGACGTTTCGCCGATACCCAGGATCGGCGTGCGGGCTTGCCGTTCTGGCGTTCGCGCTGGCGAGCGCGCCTTCCGACACGCTTGCCCAGGGCTCCGGGGTGAGCATGGTAGCTCCCCCAGGCGATGGAGCGCGGTACTGGTCCCGATGGCGAGGACCCTCAGGACAAGGAGTGGTCGCAGGCACGGGCTACCCAGACACCTGGTCGGAAACGGCGAACGTCGCGTGGATGACCCCAGTACCTGGCGTCGGACATTCGTCTCCGATTGTCTGGCGTGACCGCATCTTTCTGACAACGTCCCGCAACCGCGGTCGGCAGGTCTCCATTCTCAGCTTCCGGCGCTCCGACGGAGAGCTGCTCTGGGAATCGGAAGCCCCCGAGGGACGGACAGAGAACCATCACGGCAAGAACACGCCGGCGTCGGCTACACCGACGACTGACGGCGAACGAATCTACGCGTCATTCGGTAGCCGAGGCCTGATGGCCGTGGACTTCGACGGGAACATCGTCTGGCATCGTGATTTCGGTCGCATCAACAATTACCATGGACCGGCGGGGTCCCCGCTGTTGTACCAAGACACGATCATCATCTATCAGGACCAAGGCGCCTCATTCGGGGCAGGCGGTATCAACCGCGAGTCCGCTGGAGCCTTCGTCATCGCGCTCGACGCCGAGACCGGCGAGACCCGGTGGCGTACCGAGCGCTCGGCGAGCGTGGGCTGGGGTTCCCCAATCGCGATCTCGTTGGGCGACCATGACGAGTTGATCGTGAGCAGCAGCCGACAGGTGCACTCGTACGATCCGACGACCGGCGAGGAATTGTGGCGGTGCGGTGGCAACCTGTTCGAGGTGATCCCAACACCAGTCGTCGGTCATGGCCTGGTCTTCTGTACCTCAGGCCGCGCCGGCCCGACGTTGGCGATCCGCCCGGGTGGCAGCGGAGACGTTACCGAGAGTCACGTCGTCTGGAAGACCACGCGAGGCTCTCCATTCGTCCCTTCGCCGGTACTGTACGGCGACTACCTGTACACGCTCAACGACATGTCGAGCATCATTACCTGCCTGAATGCCAGAACCGGCGAGACGGTCTGGCAGGAGCGGCTGGGTCGGCCGCGACGGGAAGCGATTTCGGCTTCCCCGGTGGTGGTCGACGACAAACTCTTCGTCACCAAGGACGACGGGGTAACCTACGTGCTCAAGACCGGGCCGGAGTTCGAGATACTACACACCAACGACATCGGCGCCCGGACGCTCGCTTCACCCGCCCTAGTTGACGGTATGTGGTACATCCGCACCGAAGAAGCGCTCGTCGCGATCGGTCGGTGACCTAGAACGTCGCGATCGGATTGAGCGGCGACCCGGTGCCTCCCTCGACGGCCAACGGTGCCGCCGTGAGCATGAACTCCCATCGGCTCTGGCGAGCCGCCTCTGCCGCCACCCCCTCAAGGTCGAGATTGTCAAAGATACGCACGCCCATCGCTACGAGTACCAATTGGTGGATTGGCTGCGGCACCCCATCTACGCCAGAAGGGAGCGCATCGTTGGTGTAGTCGCTTCCGATCATTGCCACGTCACGCTCCCTGAGCCAGGGCCCGACCGACGCGTGCAACCCGGCGGCCAGCCTTCCCGTAGCCCAAGGCCCAACCTCGGCCCGCCGCGCCCAGCGACCCGCCCGCACGAGTAAAATGTCGCCAGGCTCGACCCGAGCGCCGGTCTGCTGCTCCCACGCCTCGAGATCCTCAACGTAAATCTGCGTCCCCGGCTCAAGGTATTCCACGCCCTTCAGCCGCGCGATATCCATCAGGACTCCTTTGGTCATGATGCCCTGCTTGACGTCCAAGATGGACAACTTGGCGCAACCATCCTCAGACACGTCTTCGTCACGAGTGAATCCGTTGTACATCCGTCCGTCGAGAGCCATGTGGCACAACGAGTCCATGTGACTGTGCGCGTAGCCGTGGTAGGCCACCGTGTAGCGGTCGCTAACAAACGGACCCGGACGGTTGAGCCCGAGCATCTCATGCGCGAACGGCGACGTCGCGTCCTCGGCTCGCTCGGTGAGATAGTTGTGTGAGAGCGAGACAGAGATCCCCTCGCGCACAAGCGCGGCCGCCTGCTTGCGTTTCTCTGGAGTGATCAGGTTGAGTGCACCTAGTTGATCATCGTCGCCCCACCGCCCCCAGTTCGACAGCTCAGTCATCCAACTTGAGACCTGAGCCTGGGTAACGTCGCGGCTGACTTGCGCAGCCGTGTCGCGTTGCAGGTGACCCAGCACACTAACGACCGCCACAGCCGCCGCCGAAACGACAAACACACGGTTGCATAACACCGGGATCTTTAGCATGGTCGAATCTTACCGCGCTCTGGCTTTGTTTAGACGAGAAGTGACCACTGAAGGCTTCCGGCGAAGACGATCGCCGGCCGTGCGGGAGGAGTCCGACCTACTGAGACGCACCGTGGACCTTGTCAAGCTCGTCGTCGTGAGAGGTCTCGATCCGTTTACTGTGCAAGCTAATCCCATACTCGCGCGTAGAATGATCCTGATGACTACGGGAAACGCTCCGCACTAAGCCAACCAGATGCCCACCGCAACAACCGAGGTATGTGCGCTGACTGCCAGGGAGCTAGTTTCGCGGCTCCACCAGAAACAGGTCTCGGCGCGCGAGGTGATGACCGCCCACCTAGCGCGCATCGAGCAGGTGAACCCTACCCTCAACGCGATCGTCACACTGACACCAGAGACGGCGCTGGCAGACGCTGATGCAGCTGACGCGGCGCTAATGCGAGGCCAGACGGTCGGCCCGCTCCATGGCTTGCCGATAGCCCACAAGGACCTTTTCCTGACCGCCGGCATCCGGACGACCTTTGGGTCTCGTGCATTCGCGGACCACGTACCTGACGACACCACGTTGATCGTGGAGCGAGAACGCCAAGCAGGCGCCATCACGATAGGAAAGACGAATACGCCAGAGTTCGGCGCCGGTTCCCAGACCTTCAACGAGGTGTTCGGCGCGACCCGCAACCCCTACGACCAGACGAAAACCTGTGGGGGTAGCAGCGGCGGAGCGGCGGTCGCGCTCGCGGCCGGGATGCTGCCGATCGCAGACGGCAGCGACATCGGTGGCTCGTTACGCAATCCAGCGAGCTTCTGTAACGTAGTCGGATTCCGTCCCTCCCCGGGACGGGTGCCCCGCTGGCCTAATGCGGCACCGTGGTTTTCGTTCGGCGTTGATGGACCGATGGCCCGCACCGTGGGTGACGCGGCACTGCTCCTCGACGCAGTCGCCGGCCCAGACAACCGGGACCCACTGTCGCTCGGAGTTCCCACTGGCCCATTCTTGGAAGCGTTGGGCCGAGATTTCGACGACGTTCGGGTCGCCTGGAGCCCGGACCTCGGCGGACTACCCGTAGAACCTGCCGTAACGTCTGTGTTCAACCGTGGACGTGCCGTATTCGAAGCGTTGGGCTGCATCACCACCGAGACGCACCCAGACCTACGCGATGCCGACGAAATTTTCACCACGTGGAGGGCGTGGTACTACGAACTAGCGTTCGGGTCAGTACTGGATCGACACCGGGACTTACTCAAAGACACGGTGATCTGGAACATCGAGGAGGGCCGGGCGTTGGACGGCCCGAAGCTTGCCGACGCTGAACGGAAGCGCGGGGCGCTCTATCATCGGGTCCGTCGGTTCATGGCCGAACAGGAGTTCCTGGTGCTTCCTGTCTCCCAAGTAGTGCCATTCGATATCGACCAACCGTATGTCACCCGCATCAACAACGAGCTACTGCCAACCTATTTGGATTGGATGAAATCCTGCTACCAGATCACCGTAACAGGGCTTCCGGCGGTCTCGGTTCCCTGCGGGTTCACCGATGACGGACTCCCGGTGGGACTGCAAATCGTGGGGCGGCCGCACGATGACCTCGGGGTCCTCCAGCTGGCACATGCCTTCGAGCAGGCTACCGGGGTCTGGGAGAGACGGGCGGACCTCACCGCCGAGCTCGGAAGTAAGCGACCCCAAAAAGGGAATGCCACCTAAGGACTTTGTCGGCTTCCCGGTGGGATTTACTGGTCTCCGGAGTCCTAAAATGCCGGAACTGGAAGTGGTACAACCTCCGCGTGGTCAGCCGATCTGACCGCGTCCTACGAAAGGTTCGAATATGCGCGCACAGACCTTGCGTATCGTCTTGCTAGCCGCGGCATTGTGTGCCGCCGCCGCGCCTTCCTGGGCCCAGACGGACATCCAGACGGTCGCATTCTTCAGCGAGTCGGTTGGACGGACCACGAAGTACAACATCGTGCTTCCCCGTAGCTATGACTCGTCTGACCGTAGTTACCCTGTCTTATATCTGTTACACGGCCTCGGTCAGAATTACCAAGCATGGGGGCGGCAGGGCGTTCGTTTCTATGCACCGTTCTTTGAGATCATCATCGTCATGCCAGACGCCGGGAACTCCTGGTACGTCAACTGGGCGCAAAGTGGCGGAGGACAGAAGAACAACTGGGAAGACCACATCGTACGTGACGTCGTTGGCCACGTTGACACTCATTACCGTACAATCGCCCGCCGGGAGGGCCGCGCCATCAACGGACTTTCGATGGGGGGCTACGGCGCACTAACACTCGGGCTACGACACCCGGACCTATTTGTGTCAATCGGGAGCCACAGCGGCGCGCTTGAGTACGGGCGAGGGAACGAGGAACGAATCCGCAGCGGGACCCAGACGCGGGACCGGCGGCCGTCGTCCCCGGTCGATCAAGCTGAGTGGGAGGCGCGGAGACGCAGACCGAACCCCGAGATCGGTATCGAAGGGTTCAGCAGTCCAGCCGAGCGTACACCTCTCGGTCAGCCATTCGTCAGTGCCGTGGACGCAGCACAATACGACCCGTTCGCCCTGGTCCGCCGGATTCCGCGGGACCAGCTTCCACACATCTACATTGACTGCGGCACTGACGACGGCTTGCTCGATGCCGCCAAGGCGTTTATCCAGGTCCTACTCGACAACGACATCCCGTTCGATTTCATGCAGATGCCTGGCGGGCACAACCCTGGTTACTGGACACAGGCGATCGGTCACTCCTTGTCAATACAGTACGAGGTGATGCAGCGCGCCCTTGGTCGACGACCGATTGCGGTGCGGCCGCAACCATAGTCTATACACAGGCTCTCCAGGCGCTGATAATAGGCAACGATGACGGGCTCCGGTCGCACCCCCCTGGAGGGTGGACGTGGGGCAAGCTCAAACACACGGGGGAAGCAATGGGAAGGCAGCTGACGCGGGGACTCGGCGTGACCAGCGTGACGGTGCTCTTGGCCGCGGGCCTGGTGTGGTTGGGATCGAGCGCCACGGCGCAGGTGTCAATCGAGATCGATGACGATGACATCGGCGGCGCGGTGCGCGGTGCGGATGGACCTGAAGCTGGTGTCTGGGTAATTGCCGAAAGCGACGACCTCGACACCCTGTTCCGCAAGATCGTCGTGACCGACGATGGCGGGCGATACGTCCTTCCCGATCTGCCCGACGCTCGCTATAACGTTTGGGTCCGCGGCTACGGCCTAAAAGACTCTGACCCGGTGACCGGACGCCCTGGAGACACCTTGGACCTCCTGGCCCTCCCGGCGGAGAACCCGCAAGAAGCCGCCGCGGTCTACCCTGCTAACTACTGGTACTCCCTGGTCGAGGTCCCGCCGGAAAGTGCGTTCCCGGGGACCGGAGAGAGCGGCAACGGCATCTCTCCAGGAATGCGCACTCAAGCCAACTGGGTCGACGGATTGAAGCAGGGGTGCCAACTCTGCCACCAACTCGGCAACCAAGCCACCCGGGAAATCCTGAACCCAGCCAACTTCGATTCAACCGAAGCCGCCTGGACCCACCGTGTGCAGGCCGGCCAGCGCGGGGCTCTAATGAACGGCGGGCTGCGGCGATTCGGTGCCGATACCGCCGTCGCGATGTACGCGAACTGGACCGATCGGATCATGGCGGGCGAGGTGCCTCCCGCGCCTCCCCGGCCCGAAGGACCAGAGCGCAACGTAGTGCTGACGATGTGGGAATGGGGTGGCCCGACCGGCTACGTCCACGACGAGATTGCGACCGACAAGCGCAACCCACAGGTCAACGCCGGTGGCCCGGTCTACGGCGTCGAATTCGCCAATGACAAACTGGTTTCCGTCGATCCGAACACAAACGAGGCCCGGGAGATCCCAATCCCGGTGCGCGACACGCCAGGAGAAGGTGACTTCAGGTCCTATATCGATCAGGAGAACCTCCAGCCGTCGATCTATTGGGGCGACGAGCTCGTCTGGAACAATCCCGGGAACCCACATAACCCGATGATGGACGGGCAGGGCCGGGTCTGGATGACCCATCAGATTCGTGGTCCTGGAAATCCAGCGTGGTGTCAGGAAGGGTCGGACAACCGATTCGCACAGCACTACCCCCTAACCCGTGCAGCTCGCCACGTCGCCTACTACGACCCGGCGAGCGAAGAGGTCGGGCTGGTCGACACCTGCTTTAACACACACCATCTGCAATTCGGCTATGAGGACGGTGAGCGACTGTATCTGAGCTCCGTGGGTTCGGTAATCGGCTGGCTCGACGTTGAGTTCTATGAAGAAACTGGCGACGCCCAGGCTGCGCAGGGCTGGTGCCCAATCATCGTCGACACCAATGGCGACGGCCGGATCACCGAGTGGGTAGGACGAGGCGGCGAGCTCGACCCGACCAAAGACAAGGAAATGGGCGGCGGCTGGTACGGCATCGTGCCAGACCCAACCGAGGACGGCGTCGTCTGGGCCGCCTCTGGCGGTGTGCCGGGACAAATCGTCCGACTTGCGTTGGGCAACAATCCTCCGGAGACCTGCGTCGCTGAGTACTATCAGCCGCCGTTTGAAAATGCCGACGCGCCTGTTCAGGGATACTCACCCCGTGGCATCGACATCACGACGAACGGCATCGTCTGGACTGCCCTCTCCGGCAGCGGCCACATGGCGAGCTTCGACCGCACGAAGTGCAACGTATTAAACGGCCCGACGGCGACCGGTCAGCATTGCCCCCAAGGATGGTCACTCTATGCGACGCCAGGCCCCCAGATGAAAGGGGTGACCAGCCATGGCAGTGCCGACTTCCACTATTACAGCTGGGTGGATCAGCACAACACGCTCGGACTCGGCGACAACATACCCATCGCTACAGGTAGCACGTCCGATTCGTTACTCGCATTCGTCCCAGACGATGAAACCTATGTGGTCATGCGCGTACCCTACCCGCTGGGCTTCTACTCGCGCGGCATGGACGGACGAATCGACGACCCGAGCGCCGGCTGGAAAGGTCGCGGCGTCTGGGCCGACTACGGCACCAACGCGGTCTGGCATTCCGAGGGCGGCAAGGGCACTCAAGGCAACCTGGTGAAGTTCCAGATTCGACCAGACCCATTGGCACACTAGCGTAGTTTCGTCGGACGCCACGTAAATCGTCTCGGCCCGGAAGGAAGTTTCCTTTCGGGCCGTTTTTCTGTCTCAAGCTCCGGCTCGCCAGGAGGGAAAAACGCATGACAGGCCCCGAGGAAACGGTCCCGGCAGCGACGGCCGAGGATGACCTAGCGCTTGTCCTCGTGGGCGGTGGCGCCCGTGCTGCCTATCAGGTGGGCTTCCTTCGCGCCCTTGCCACGCGATACCCAGACCTGAAACTTCCGATCATCACAGGCTCCTCGGCCGGAGCGATCAATGCCGTATTTCTCGCAGCCCAGGTCAATCCCTTGACCGAGGCACTCGACAGGCTGGCGGACCTCTGGCTCAGTCAACGCGTCGACCAAGTCTTCCGAGTCGACAGCCGGTCACTAGTCAGCCAGGTGTTACGTTGGGGGATGACCCTCATCTCTGGGGGTGGTTCGCTGGCACCGAGCGTCCAGGGGCTTCTCGACACCTCCCCGCTCAGAGTTTTCTTAGAACAGAGCCTGACGCCAACTGAGAGCGGCGAGATTGCGGGTATCGCCAGGAACATCGCCGCCCGCCGTCTCCGCGCACTGGCGATCACAACCAGTTGCTACGACAGCGGACGGTCCGTGATTTGGGTTCAGGGAGCAAACATCGAAAATTGGGAACGCCCCAATCGATGCAGCCGCCACACCCACATTACGATAGACCACGTCATGGCATCGTCGGCCATCCCATTTTTTTTCCCGGCAATCAAACTCGATGACGGGTGGTACGGAGACGGCAGCATCAGGATGATGGCACCCTGCTCACCCGCAATTCACCTCGGCGCCCGACGAATTCTTGCCATCTCGAACCACCACCAGACAGACGGCTCGGAAGAGGTGAACCCGACATCAGCTACCTACCCACCGCCGGCCCAGATTGCCGGGCGGCTCGTTCAGTCAATGTTTCTCGACGACCTCGATCGCGACGAATGGAATCTCAAGCGATTGAACCGACTAACTCGGCAACTCCCGGCGAGCCAGTGCGAGGGACTGCGCCCGGTGGAGCTAGTCGTGGTTAGGCCGTCGTGCGATCTGGGCCGCCTTGCACATGAATTCGAGCCTCGGCTGCCTGCCCTGTTCCGGCACATGACACGGGGTCTCGGCTCCAGGAAGACGAACAGCTCAGCCCTGCTGAGCCTGCTAATGTTCCAGAAAGATTACGTTGAACGCCTAATGGAGATCGGCAAAGACGACGCCGACCGGAACGCGGACCGGGTGGCCCGACTGCTCGAAGGGACAAACAGCCAGCAACCGACGTCTGGCGGTTGAAGTGTGACCGACGGTGCACAGAGAGGACACAGGCGGGTCACAAACACGCGTGCACGGCGGAGCTTACCCTTTTGGCATGGATGCGAGACGAAAGCGACCGATCGCATCTGGCAAGTCAGTCGTGCAGCCGTGATCGGCAAGCATCGCGGTGCCCGTCTCGACGCCTGAGCTCAGCGCGGTACCAGTGGAGGCGATGGACGGAAACGTCCGGTAGTTTCCGGCCAGGTAGACGTTGCGCAGCCGTGGATCTCGCAACGTGGGGTTACGGTAACCTCGAAAGAATACCGGCGAGTACATAGGCAACCGATGCAGCTTTGACCAAACCGGGGTGATCTCGAACCCGAACACCCGCCGAAAATCAGCCCGGTAGGCGGCCAAAATTTGTTCGTCGCCCTGATTGAAGAAAGTGTCCTTCCGACTGCGAACGTGGCTCATGATATTGAGGCAGGTCTCGCCAGACCCACCGATGGTCGGATTGAGTGAGTTCAGGACAAAGATGCCGCAAGCGTTGCAATCTAACGAAGCCAGATTCATCCAGTAGAAGTCGGGTCTGATCGTCTGTCGGGTAGTGAAAATAGCGGACACGATCGCCGTGTACTGAATGGCCTCAAGTTCAGGACGCGACTCGCCAAGCAGTTCCCGATACACCTCCGTCGGCACGGCACTGACGACCAAATCGGCGGCCAACGACTCGCCATCGTCAAGCTCCACCCGGGCAATCGAATCGCCATCCCCGACCAGACGCACAACTGACGTTCCCGCTCGTACCCTCACCGAGGCGCGTTCGATTAGATCACTCACGCCATCACACAGCACTTTCGTCCAGTTGCTCCCAGGGATGTATCCAAGAGGGGCCGAGCCCTCACGAAAATTCAGACGCGCGCCCAGCCACGCCCCACTGACTTCGTCGCAGGGCCTATCGAACTTTAATCTCGCCAGGGGATCGAAAATGGCCTGGCGGACACCTGGGCCACCCCATTCGTCAACGAGTTCAGCGGCACTCCGTTCGTGCCAATCGGTCCAGTCGCTCTTGATAAAACAGCGCGTCATCAGGCGAACGAAGCGCAGTTTGTCGGTCAAGCTCATGGGAAACCGCAAAAAATCAACCGGGTCGGCCAAGTCGTACATCCGACCGTCAAGTCGGAAGAGCATCCGCACCTTGCGCCAACGCACATCTCGTAACGCGCCGATGCGATCAAGAAAGTAGAGCAAACCCTGGTCGCGGTGCAGGATGTGATGGTAGGCGAGCGGATAGAAATGTCCGTCGGCCTCAAACGTCCCAGCCAGTCCTCCAAGCTGCGACCCACGTTCAACGACCGTGACGTGTTTCCACCCGGCTCTAGCCAGCGTGTACGCGGCTGCCAGACCCGACAACCCACCTCCGAGCACGACCACCCGTGGAGTCGACATCAGTCGTGGGGAGACGGTGGCGTCGATGACAGACCAGTCCAGTCATCGCGCCACTGAGGACCGTAAACTTCATGGGCCCGAATGCGACGCCAGTGCTGCTTGGCATAGATGGCCACCCAGAGCCTGTAGTAGACCTTTGCCCCTAATAGACAAATGCGAAAGATCGGCGTGTCAAAAAAAAGCCGCTTCAGTGACGACTTACGAAGCACGTTCTCTACCATGGATACCGCGTTGTGGCGAGCCGGCAAAAATGGCACTACTGATTCCTCTGGTACCAGTCCTCGGACATCGATCCGCGTTCGGTCAGCAACCCCGATGCCCCGTTCCGCGCATCGGACCAAATGCGGTATCCGTGCTGGATCGATGCCCATGCAGATCGCTTGGACCGTATCCAGTGCCACAGGATCTGACGAACACAGAATCCTATCGGCAAGTCGGGGTCGGCCAGACTTTGGCCCGTTTCCCTCGAGACCGACGGTCCCGTCCATAACCGACAGCACCGGACGGACAACCTGATTCAGGTCGGACAGCGCGTCGTCGAGCACAAGGTGGTATTCGTGACGCATCTTGCTTAGACACCCCCACTGGTTCTTGAGAGCGCCCGTGATGACTGTCTTGGCGTGGGTTTTCATAACCGGGACCGTGATGAGGACCGTATCGCGAAGAATTTGAGGGATCCGCACGTCGCGCAGGATGACGTTGTCCGGTCTAGCGACCGCGACCGCCGGCGTCCTCTCCATGTTGACCCACTTCACGCCCGTGCGCCGGCACACCGCAGCCATCCCACTGCGGTAGAACGCCGATTCGACGTCTTCCAGTACTTGGTCAGCCTCGACCATATAAATCGAGTTAACGTGCTCTCGTAACTCCAGGATGAGCGCCTCGGCGACAAGCGGAGACGTAATGGAACCAGGGATAAAAAGGTCCCAGCCGAGATTGACCTTGAGTGAAACGTCGGCGCCGCGGGGCACAACCCGCCGCCACTCTGCGCCTTCAAGCGCGCGACGCACCGCCACCCGCACGTCGCCGGTCACCGGCTCCACCGCGACCAGCGCCCGGCCCTCTCCCTTCAAGGGTTCGAGCACCGCCCCCCCACCCCGCGCCGATTTCTCACCGGCCTATTCCACGAATAGGCTGCCCGGGGGCAACCCCTTCCACAAGCATTTCGTCTCGGACGACAAAGGTGCCTGAGACGAGCACATGGACGATGCCTTCCGAGTACTGGTCCGGCGCATCATAGGTCGCTCGGTCGATTACTCGGTCCGGATGAAACAGCGTCAAGTCGGCGTCAGCCCCGGCCTGTACGCGCCCCTTGGACACCATCAACGGGGCAATCGTCTCGAGCCGCTGCGCTGGCATCAGAGTCATCTTTCGCAGTGCGTCCATCAGAGGCAAAACTCCACGATCGCGCGCATAGTGGCCCAGAATCCTGGCGAAGGTGCCAGCGCCACGAGGATGGGCCCGACCCTCACTAAATGGAATCCCGTCACTTGCCGCGATAACGTCCGGCTGACTAACGATCCACTCGTTTGTCGTTTCCGAGCGACCGTGGGTTATGACCCACCCTCCCTGCTCGCGGTAGCTGCGAAACGTGACATCCGTCAACCGCTCGCCCGTCTCCACCCACTGGAGCCGTCCGTACGCCTCTGGCGAGCGATCGACCCAGCTGTCAAACAGGGCCGACTCGATGCGACTGGCGCTGGCAGTATACGGGTAGGCCTCCGTTGTGACATCCGCTCCCCGAGCCTGCGCCCCTCGAATCAGTTCGAGCGCGGTTTCGGCAGACCCACCCGCGCTGCTGTTCATGTGGACGATGTGCACGGATGCGCCCGTACCGGCGGCATTGGCGACCGCCTCCTGGAACGGCGCGAGCGAGCCACCGGCACTAAAAGCCCCCGCGGACCTCAAATGGATGTACACCGGCGCGTCGCGGTCGGACGCCGCGGCAAACAGTTGCCACAGCTCTTCGTGACTGGCACCCGGCGTGTAGCTGATGCCAAATCCAAAGCCGAGGCCGCCCTCATCGAGTCCACGGTCCATCGACTGGCGGATCCGGCGGAACTCATCCTCAGTCGCGGGCTCGTAGAGATGGGCATCGGAAGTACCCGCCCGGCCAAGCGAAAACGTCCCCTCATCGTCACGATTCGCAATAACGCTACCGAACGCCTCACGACGAGCTCCTTGGTGACTAACCGACGCCCCGTAGTTGATCAGAGCCCGACCTGCGCGCCCGGCGTACCAACCCTCAACGGGGTAGACACCGATTTCCAACTCGAGCGCAGTGGTAACCCCATCACGTGCCTGATACCGACTGCTTTCGAGGTCCTGCCCGTGCGCGTGAAGGTCGATGAAGCCAGGCGCCACCACGAGTCCAGACGCATCGAGCACCTCGGCCGCCGACGGCACGGCTTCAGTCACATCGACAATGGTGCCGCCGCGGATCGCGACATTGCGTACCGCGTCAAGTCCACTTTCCGGATCCATGACACGACCACCCACAATCAACAAGTCGACAGGTTCCGCATTGAAGCCGGTACCACACCCGACCACGGGCAGACACATCAGGGTCGCCAAGACAAATCCACGCGTTACCGTGGCTGGACTGGTGCAGGTCGTCATTAAATGCCCCCCTCACCGATTACCAAAATCCGAGGACCCTCCACCACAGCATGCCGACAAGCAGGCAGATGGCTAGGTTCACTACCGATGCGTAGAACCCGACTCTCCACCAATCCTCTAACGTAACGTAGCCCTCAATGAAAATAACTGGCGAGGTAGTGGTGCCGTAGTGCGTTAGGCCAGCGGTTAGATTGTTGATGAACACCAGGCTGTAAACCACCAGCGTCGCCGGAACGCCGAGGCCGATCAGCAGCACGACAAACGGGGGATACATCGCCAATGCGTGCGCGGTGGTACTGGCGAAAAAGTAATGGGCGTAGAAGTAGGCGATCACCGTCACCGTGAACACGGTTACCCAAGATGCCCCTTCGAACCATGCCCCGAACCATTCTGCGAAGATGACGGTAACCCCCGTGTCGTTGAGCACCCCGCCCATCATCAACAACCCGCCGTACCAGACAAACACGTCCCAGGCAGAACGTTCGTTGAGCGCACTTTCCCAAGTCAAGGCCTGAGACAGAAACAGCACCGTGATACCGAGAAAAGCGACCAGCCCGGGCGATAACCAGCTGACATAGGACGAAAGCACCCAGAACCCAATAAGCCCCACGAATACCGTGCCGACAACCGCTTCGCGGCCACGGATAGGCCCGACCTCCGCCAATTGGTCAGCGGCAAACTGGGCCGCCGCTGGTGTCTTCTTTAGCTCTGGCGACATCGTTCGGTAGACAAGGTACGGCACTACGACACTAGAAACGACCCCAGGAGCTAGACCCGAAACGAACCAGCTAGTCCAGGTGATCGTCACTCCGGCGTACTCGCTAGCCAGATCAGCGAGCAACAGATTTGCAGCGCTGCTGTAGAAGAACATCGCCGACGAGATGACACTCCCCTGATACATGCAGGTCATCAGAAAAGCACCCAAGCGCGTGGACGTGGCACCCGGATACGATTTGTAGAGACTGCTGATGCTGCGCGCGATCGGGAACACGATGCTGGCAGACCGAGCCGTGATCGACGGCACCCCGGTCGCCAGAGTCAGGTCGGTGAGATGGAGTGCGTAGCCCAGCCCGAGCGAAGTGCTCCCAGTGGCGCGTACGAACCAAAGTGCGATGCGACGCCCCAACCCGGACTCGCGGAGGGCTCGCGACATCAGCATCGCCATGAGCACCATCCAAACTGACGATGAGGAGTAACCGACAAGCGCCTGGTCCATCGGCAATCCGCCGAGCACTAGCATCGCCACGATGCCGACGATGACCATCGGAGAGCCAGGCATCGGCTGCAGCATCAAGCCGCCAATCGTGGCAAAAAACACCCCAACGCGTCGCCAGTCCTGCGGGTCGATCCCCTCCGGAGGCGGGAACACGTGTGCAATCACAAAGTAAATACCAACGAGCGCCAGTAACCGGTACCGGCGGTGAGGCTTGGCGGGGAGCGCGGTGGCTCGGCTGGACTCGTCGGTCATGAAGTTGCGGACCACCCTGTAGCCCCCAATTGTCGCATGTAGTCCCAC
>DQEK01000174.1 GCA_003533545.1 Acidobacteriota bacterium
CCGAAATAGACCTCCTGCTCTTTGATGTCTCGGATGCTCTTGACCCCCGTCTCCACGTCCTTGTTCCAGACGACCAATCGGATCGTCACCTTGAGCGGCACGGCGTAGGTCATACCTCGCTCTTGGCATTCCTCGACGTCGTACTTTAGCTTCAGAGCAACGGTGCTCTCACAGATGTCACACACCTCTCCACGTGCGTTGTTGTTGACCGCGCCGCACTGACCGCACAGAACCTCATTCTCGTAGGGCTCGGCCTCCAACGTAGTGCCGCACGACGAGCAGGGTTGGCGCAGATGATGCAGGCCCGATAAGCGACCGCATTTGCACTCCCAATTTCCTATCGAATAGTCGATGAACTCAAGCGCGGAATTCTCTCGAAAGTCACTGATAGGAAAAACCGACTTGAACACCGACTGCAGACCAGCGTCTTTTCGCTCGGACGCCAATCGGGTCATCTGCAAAAAGCGTTCGTAGGATTTTTTCTGGATCTCGATGAGATTAGGGATTGGAATAGTCGTCCGGATTTTCGAGAAATCGATTCGTTCCCGGTAGACGTTCTTAGGCTGAATCTGCATTCGGCAACAACCTCGGGCCAGTACGCCAGATCACAAACGGAACCGCGACCGCCAAGGCAAAATCGCCTGCTGCCTCAACCGGCCGCACCACTCACGCGACAGGCAAACGCCCACCGCGACCGCGCCGCCGATAACTACTTCACCTCAGCCTTCGCGCCCACATCTTCAAACTTCTTGGCGATGGCGTCGGCCTCGTCCTTAGGAATGCCTTCTTTGACGGCCTTAGGAGCACTTTCAACCAAATCTTTCGCCTCCTTCAATCCGAGACTGGTCACCTCGCGGACGGCCTTGATCACATTGATCTTTTTGGCTCCGACCTCGGTGAGCGTAACCGTGAATTCGGTCTGTTCCTCCGCCGCTTCAGCCGTTGCGCCCGGTCCCGCCGCACCAGCCACCGCAACGGGCATCGCGGCCGCTGCGGAGACACCCAACTCCTCCTCAAGCGTCTTAACCAGCTCGGACAACTCCAGTACCGAAATTCCCTTGATGTACTCGACGACCTGCTCTTGCGTCACGTCAGCCATGGCATGTAACTCCTACAAAGCTCCCAAGTATCGACCCGCGGGCAAACCCCTAGTGGGTCATTCCGATTTTTTCTTTTCCGCCTGAACGAGCACGCTGAGAAAATCTCTCGCGGGCGCGTTCAACACCCTGACAAACTGGGTCATCGGCGCCTGCAACTGCATCAACAGAGTGGATTGCAGCTGCTCCTTCGAAGGTAGCGTCGCGAGACTCTTGACCTCCTCGGGTTCTACTTGCCGTCCGGCCACCATGCCGGCCTTCACCTTAAGCTCGGGGGCTTCCTTGGCGAAAGCCATCAAAGCCTTTGCCAACCCAACTGGATCATCGGCGCTGAAGGCGACCGCCGTCGAGCCATGGAACGAGTCGCTTAGGGACTCAAAGGCGGTCCCAACCACTGCGCGCCGAGCTAAGCGGTTCTTGACGACACGATAGTTACCCTTTGCAGCACGCACCCGACGGCGCAGTTCAGTCGCTTTCGGCACGTCCAACCCGTCAAAATCGAGCAGCACGACATTGTCGGCGTTGGACAGAACTTCACCGAGCTCCTTGACCGTCTCTTCCTTCGCGTTTCTGCTGACCGCCATTCAGATACCCATCTCCTCGCTGTCCGTACTCCCCTATCACGCACCTCGATCCGAAAGTCAGACCTACGACAGACTCACCCCCTACGCGCTTTCCGCGACGGCCTCGACGTCCCCGCCGTCAACCCTGATACCCGGTCCCATCGTCGACGCCACAGTCACGCTGCGGAGGTACTTGCCTTTCGCGGCTGACGGCTTGGCGCGTATGACGCTGGTGATAAGAGCCTGCGCGTTCTCCACCAAACGGCTCGCATCAAAGGACGACTTGCCGATAGACGCATGCACAACGCCGGCTTTGTCGACCCGGTATGCGACCTTGCCAGCCTTGATTTCATTTACGGCCTGGGCTATGTCAAAGGTCACCGTGCCGGTCTTAGGGTTCGGCATTAACCCCCGAGGTCCGAGCACCTTCCCCAGCTTGCCCATCACTCGCATCATGTCTGGCGTCGCAACAACCGCGTCGAATTCAAGCCAACCGCTCTGAATCTTGTCGGCTATTTCCTCGCCTCCAACCGTGTCGGCACCTGCGTCCTCCGCTTCTTTCACCTTCTCGCCAGACGCAACGACGAGTACGCGCTTCGACCGCCCCAAACCGTGAGGAAGAATGACCGTGCCGCGCACCATCTGATCGGCGTGTTTGGGGTTCACCCCCAGTCGCATTGCGATCTCGACCGACTCGTCGAACCCGGCGAACCGTACCTTCTGCATCAGCGAGATCGCCTCGCCAAGGCTGTAGTCCCGATCTTCGATCTGCGCATCCGCCGTTTTGAATTTCTTACCGCTTTTCGCCATCGTCGCCCTCGCCCAGATCCGGCGCAACCGTCTGGTCACCGACTTCGATTCCCATAGAACGCGCCGTACCAGAAACCACGAGCACTGCTCCGTCTAGATCGTTACAGTTAAGGTCCGGCATTTTGATCTTTGCAATTTCTTCGACTTGGTCAATCGTGACGTTTCCCACTTTGGTACGATTTGGCTCTCCTGACCCCTTGGCGATGTTCGCGGCCCGCTTCAGGAGTACCGCGGCCGGTGGGGTCTTAGTGATGAAGCTCAGGGTCCGATCCGCATAAATCGTGACCAGCGCCGGGATGATGAGCCCTTCCTGGCTAGCGGTCTTGGCGTTGAAAGCCTTGCAAAAATCCATGATGTTCACGCCGTGCGGACCCAGCGCCGTGCCGACCGGCGGTGCCGGCGTCGCCTTCCCCGCGGCGATCTGGAGCTTGACCACTGCAACAACCTTCTTCGCCATTCCGCCTACCCTCTAAAACTTTTCGACTTGCAAAAAATCGAGCTCGACGGGTGTCGAACGCCCAAAAATGGTAACCATCACCTTCAGCGTATTCTTGTCCAAATTGACCTCATCGACCACGCCATTGAAGCTAGTGAACGGCCCTTCGTTAATCCGAACCTGATCGCCCTTTCCGAATGTGAACTTCGGTTTGGGTTTCTCCGCCGCCTCGGTAACCTGGTGGAGTATCTGGTCGACTTCCTCCCCTGTAAGTGGCGTCGGCTTCGATCCCGCTCCCACGAACCCAGTCACTTTCGGCGTGTTGCGCACGACGTGCCAAGCGTTGTCGGACATCTGCATTTCAACCAAAATATAGCCAGGAAAAAATCGCTTCGAACTCACCACGCGCTTCCCACCACGCATCTCAACAACGTCCTCAGTTGGAATCAGGACGTCACCAATCTCCGCCTCCAGTCCATAAGCCTGGACGCGCTGGCGCAGCGAATCGGACACCTTATTCTCGAAACCAGAGTAGGTGTGGACGATATACCACTGCTTGGTGATGACCTCGGTCATTGCGCTCCAAACGTGCTGAAAAGGAACCCGGCGAGGCGGACCAGCACCAAGTCAAGGCCCGAAAGATAAAGCCCGAAGAACGCCGACGTCAGCAACACAACGAGGGTAGTCGCGTAGACCTCCTTGCGGGTCGGCCAGGTTACCCGCTCCATCTCGTTCTTAACCTGAGCGAGGAAGACGCGCGACCGGCTGACCCAGCCCGTTACCGCCGAAACATTCCTGGTGCTTTCGAGCCGTGCTGTCTTCACGAACTAATCGGTCCCTTCATCGCGTCCACGAGCCCAACCACCGGTATCGAATGGCCGCGCCGCGCCGGACGCATCTGGCAGGCCAGGAGGGAATCGAACCCCCAACCCCCGGTTTTGGAGACCGGTGCTCTGCC
>DQEK01000080.1 GCA_003533545.1 Acidobacteriota bacterium
CCTTCACCAGACGACGCATCGGTGCCCGCGTCGTCATCCGGTGCCACGCTGGAAACACGGCTCACCGCGGCCTCGTCGGCGCCACCCGTGCCTTCGACCGGCAGGGTCTCGGGCGAATCCGTCGGTCCTTCGCCCTCCACGTCAGCTGCCACTCCACCAGCACCGCCACGGACAACGACCTCGATTTTTCCGCCAGACGCCGTGATCTTCTCGACGGCCGTCCGGCTAAATTTGTGAGCCCGGACATGCAGTGTGGTGTTGATCTCGCCGCGGCCAAGTACCTTGATCAGCTTGGTGCGAGAACGCACGATACCCAGTTCACGGAGTAATTCCGGCGTCACCTCGGTACCGGCCTCAAACCGCTCATCCAGAGTGTCCAGATTCACCACCGCATAATCAACGCGGAATAGATTGAAAAACCCACGCTTCGGTAGTCGGCGGTGCAGGGGCATTTGACCACCTTCGAACCCGCGCTTTCGGTGGTATCCCGAGCGGGACTTCTGTCCCTTGTCCCCGCGCCCAGAAGTCACGCCGGAACCGGAGCCGTACCCACGCCCGACACGCTTTTTCGCGTGCTTAGCACCCTTCGGCGGTTTGAGATCGCTGAGGTTCATCAGCAGTCCTCGACGTCGGTCACTCGCACTAGGTGCCTGACCTTATGAATCATTCCTCGAACCGACGGAACATCCTGTCGCTCCACAGTGTGATTGAGACGTCTGAGCCCTAGGCCACGAACGACCTCAGCCTGGCGTCGGTCGAATCCGATCGTGCTACGTACCAACGTCACCTTGATTCGTTCAACGTCCGATTTCTTGGCCATCTCCGTCTCAGAACCCTTCCCACAGTTCGGCCCCCAGCGCGCCGCGTCCAAGGACACCCTGGGCCAAACCCTGCACCTCTAGGCCGTCAAATTCTCTACGTCGACGCCGCGTAACCGGGCTACGGCGTCTGGGTCCTTCAATTCAGTCATCCCCGTGAACGTCGCCCGAACCACGTTATGCGGGTTGTCGGTCCCGAGCGACTTCGTCACAATGTTCTGGATGCCAACGGCCTCCATGACGGCGCGCACGGCACCGCCAGCGATAATCCCGGTCCCGTCTGGTGCTGGCTTCAAAAGGACTCGCCCGGCACCGTTTCTGCCGACGATAACGTGTGGAATCGTCGTGCCGCTCAGCGGCACGCGGACCAAGGCCTTCTTGGCAGTCTCGATACCTTTCTTGATTGCCGAAGGCACCTCTTTCGCCTTCCCGACACCGAATCCAACAACCCCATTGGAATCACCGACCACCACTAGCGCACTAAAACTTAAATTTTTGCCGCCCTTGACTACCTTGGTGACCCGGTTGATCGCAATGACCGTATCTTTTAGGTCGAAATCCATCGGGTCGATTTTCGTTCGTATCTGTTTCATGAGGCCGTTCCTAGAACTTCAGTCCCGCGTCGCGCGCCGCGTCCGCCACCTTTCGCACACGCCCGTGATACAGAAACCCACCGCGGTCGAACACAACACTAGTAATGCCTTTTTCTAGCGTTCGTTCAGCCACCACCCTACCAACAGCTAGCGCACCAGCTAGATTTCCACCACGTGCCCCATCGGTAAGGCTCGTTTTTACCGTGGCCTCGGTGCTCGACGCAGACACGATGGTCGTACCCGTCGTATCGTCAATCACCTGAGCAGAGATGTGCGCCAAACTGCGAAACACCGCCAGTCTAGGACGCTGCGGTGTCCCCCGGACCGCCTTGCGTTGCCGCAACGCTATCCGCCGGCGTCGATCTTTCTTTGTCTTCACCCTCATCGCACGTTCCAGCCAGGCTCAGGCAAACGGCTAGGCGCCCGTCTTGCCCACTTTCCTCTTCAACACTTCACCGGTGTAACGGATGCCCTTCTGCTTGTAAGGATCCGGCTTGCGTAGGTTCCGGATGTTCGCGGCGACCTGCCCGACGCTCTGCCGGTCGACACCAGACACGATCAGGTGCGTCTGTTTATCCACCTTCACCCCAACTCCCTTAGGAATCTCGAAAATCACCGGATGCGAATAGCCCAACGCGAGCGTGAGCTTCTGCCCAGCCACTTCGGCCCGGTATCCGATACCCACGATGTCGAGCTCTTTCTTGAATCCTTCAGTCACCCCGGTTACAGCATTGGCTACCAGACTTCGAGCCAGGCCGTGAAATTTCCCAAGTGCTCGGTCCTCTCGCTCAGGACGTGCCTCAAGCCTCCCGTCGGCCATTTCAATCAGAATGCCTGGTGGCAGCGGCTGACGCAGCGTGCCCTTCGGACCCTTAACCTCAACCGCATCAGGGGAAATTTGCACGGTGACCCCACTGGGGATAGGAATAGGATTCTTGCCCACTCGTGACATATAGGTAACTCCGTCAGCCCTTACCAGACGTTGCACAACACTTCGCCGCCAACGCCGGTCTTCCCCGCTTCGCGTCCAGTCATCACACCAGCCGACGTCGTCACAATACAGGTGCCGAGGCCGGCGAGCACCGATGGCACATTGTCTCGACCAAAATAAACCCGGCGGCCGGGTCGGCTAACTCGCTGTATCCCAGAGATGACATTTTCGCCCCGCGACCCATATTTCAACTGAACGCGAATCATCGACCGAGCCACTTGGCTCTTCTCAACGATGACATCAACCATCTTGAAAGCATGGATATAGCCCTCACTCTGCAATATCCGCGCGATCTCCATCTTGAGCCGCGATGTCGGGATATCG
The DNA here is from genome assembly GCA_003533545.1 of Acidobacteriota bacterium. GTDB lineage: Bacteria > Acidobacteriota > Vicinamibacteria > Vicinamibacterales > UBA8438 > DQEK01. Next base: position 2,727 of record DQEK01000080.1, read on the forward strand.
ACGCGTTTGCGCCGTGCGGCAGTCGCATTGCGGATTCTCGACAGCATGTCGGCGATAGAATCAGTCATAAGTACTCAAATTTCTTGTCTCGCGCGCTCAGCCCCTTGGCGTCCAGCCGACGACCGTCTCCATCACCAACTACTCTTCGTCACACCCGCAATGTCGCCCTCAAGGGCCAACTTACGGAAGCACAAGCGACACAACTCAAACTTGCGCATGAACGCACGCGGCCGGCCACAAAGCCTGCACCGATTCCTGAGCCGAACCTTGTACTTCGGCGACTTGCTTTCCTTGACGATCTTTGCGGTTGTAGCCATCGTTGTCCTCTCGCACGCCTAGTTCGTACGAAACGGCATTCCCACCAACTGGAGTAGCCTCCGTCCCTCCTCGTCGGTCCTAGCCGTGGTGACCACCGAGATATTCATGCCGCGTGACTTGTCGGCCTGCATGTAGTCAATCTCAAGGAACATCAGTTGATCGCGGAGGCCCAGCGTGTAGTTACCCCGTCCATCGAATCCCTTGGGAGACACACCCCGGAAGTCACGCACCCTCGGCAACGCAATTGAAATCAACCGGTCAAGGAACTCATACATTCGCTGCCGACGCAGCGTAACAACCGCCCCAATCGGCTGCCCCTGACGTACCTTAAATTGAGCCACTGACTTCCGTGCTCGTGTGGTCAGTGGTTTCTGACCGGTAATACGGGCCAGGTCGTCCACGCCAGCATCGATCAGCTTCGCGTTCTGAGCCGCTTCGCCCAGACCCATGTTCACGACAACCCGCTCAAGCTTGGGCACCGCCATCATGTTCGTGTAGCCGAACTCCTTTGCGAGGGCGGGCACAGCGGTATCCCGATACAGTTCCTTTAGTCGGCTCATCGATCGACGACCCCGTCGCATTTGCGACAAATTCTCACCTTCCGACCGTCTTCAAGTAACCGTCGACCAATACGCGTCGCTGCCCCGCAGTCTGGACAGATGAGTTGCACGTTCGAAGCATGTAGCGGCGCCTCGCGCTCAACCACACCACCCTTGACGTTCTGACCGGGATTAGGACGAGTGTGCCGCTTAACGAAATTGGCACCCTCAACGATCAATCGGTTCTTTCCGGGCACCAGTTTCAGAACACGACCACGTTTTCCGCGGTCCTTACCCGTAACCACGACCACGTTGTCGTTCTTTCGTATCGGTGTCTGAATACTCGACATGACCTCTATCACTTACCGTTAATCGGCACAGCGGCTCGTGGCTTCGTTCACAGAACCTCCGGGGCGAGAGAAACAATCTTCATGAACTTCCGTTCACGTAGCTCACGCGCAACCGGACCGAAGACCCGCGTGCCAATCGGCTCACCCTGCTCATCCACCAGGACAGCCGCATTCCGATCGAAACGAATATAACTGCCGTCACGCCGGCGATGCTCTTTGCTCGTTCGAACGATAACTGCCCGTACGACCTGCCCCTTCTTAACCGCCGACGATGGGACTGCTTCCTTGACGGAAGCCGTGACCAAATCGCCAAGCCGTGCATATCGTCCGGTTGCACCGCCAAGCGGGTTGATCACCGCGATCTTCCTGGCCCCGGAGTTATCCGCGACGTCGAGAATCGATTGCATCTGAATCATGGTCGATCCAATCAGTCAGATCGTCTGGGCACGCTCGACAACGCGGGTAACGGCCCACCGCTTGCGACGACTCAAAGGACGCGTTTCGACGATAGCCACCACGTCGCCCATCTTGGCGGCGTTACTGGAATCGTGCGCCATGAACTTCGAGGTGCGACGCTGGATTTTTCCGTACAGTTTGTGGCGCACACGTCGTTCCACCGCCACCACCACACTTTGGTCCATTTTGTCGCTGACCACCACGCCCTGGATTTCTGCCTTGGTTCCCATATCTCTACCAAGCGGCTACGCGTCGGTTTCGGTCGAAGGAGCCCCGTCGCCGAGCGCGTGCTCCCGAAGCAACGTTTTGACGCGAGCGAGATCACGCCGACCCTCCCGCAGCTTACCCGCCGCCTCCTCCTGCCCCATCGAATGCTGCAACCGCAAACGGAAAAGCTGCTCCGCGAGCTCGCTCTCGCGCCGCTCCAAATCCCCCACACCAAGCTCGCGAAACTCCGTGATCTTGGTCATGAGGCCTCCGCTTCACCGAATCGAGTCGCGAACTTCGTCTGAATGGGCAGCTTCGCTGCTGCTAGCTGCATCGCATGTTTCGCAACCGACGCCTCAACTCCCTCCATCTCGAACAGGATGCGACCAGACTTGACAACTGCCACCCATCCCTCCGGAGCACCCTTTCCCTTTCCCATCCTTGTTTCCTGGGGTTTCTTGGTGATCGGCTTATCGGGAAAAACGCGAATCCAAATCTTGCCACCACGTTTGATGAAACGAGTCATCGCAACACGAGCGGCTTCAATCTGCCGATCCGTAAGCCAGCATGGCTCCATCGCGCGGAGTCCGTAGTCACCGAAAGACACCGTCGACCCACGCCAAGCCTTACCAGTCATGCGACCACGGTGTTGCTTCCGATGCTTTACCTTCTTCGGCATCAGCATGACGAAATACCCTCACTCATACCTACGACCTAGGCTCTACCGCCCCGCCGTGGTGGCCCGTACTCTTCGTCGCGCGCCAATTGCGGTTCGTGTCGGTCGCCCCTGTACAGCCACACCTTCACCCCGATCTGTCCGTAGGTGGTATGGGCCTCAGCGAACCCATAGTCCACATCCGCCCGGAGCGTCTGCAATGGCAGCTGACCGTGCAAATACCACTCATTCCTCGCGATCTCAGCACCGTTCAGTCTGCCGCCAACCCGTATCTTGATACCCTTCGCGCCGAACCGTAAAGCCGACTCGACCGCCTTCCGCATCGCGCGACGGAACGCGACTCGCTTCACCAACTGCAGGGCCACCGACTCACCGATGAGTTGAGCGTCTAGCTCGGGCTTCTGGATCTCCTGGATGTTGATAAAGACCTCACGGTTGGTTCGCTTATGAATTTCAGTCTTGAGTTTGTCGACCTCGGTGCCTTTCCGCCCGATGATGATGCCTGGCCGCGAGGTACAGATGTCTATCTTCAACTTGTTGGCCGCACGCTCGATTTCGATCTTCGACACACCGGCGTGGGCGAAACGCTTCTTGAGATCGGCGCGTAGTGCCAAGTCTTCGTGCAGGAGCTTCGCATAGTCACGATCGGCGTACCAACGCGACCGCCAGGTCTTGTTGAACCCTAGCCTGAACCCGTACGGGTGAACCTTCTGCCCCATCTAGTTAACCTCGCGCCACACAGGCGTTTTTTCGCTACTCCGACTCCACCGGACCAGCACCGTGAACGCCTTTCACCGTCTTTTCATCGGCCGACTTGCCCATCTTGCGCTCGCTTTCCCTAGACAGCGTGTCGCCGTTCCCGCTCTCCTCGACTTGCGGCGCAGGCGCCCGTCCCGTCGTCTCCGGTCGTTCCGTCACTATGACCGTCAGATGTGCGGTTCGTTTTTTGATCTGGAACGCACGTCCCATCGGTGCCGCCCGAATGCGTTTCATGGTCGGGCCCTGGTCCGCGTGACATCCAGAAACGAACATCCGGTCGACGTCCCCGCTGGCTCCGTCTCTCTGGTGCGCATTCGCAATGGCAGAACGCAGCACTTTTTCAATATCCCGGGCGATACGCTTGCGAGCGAACCTGAGCGTCGAAAGCGCGCGGTCCACCTCCTGGCCCCGGATGAGATCCATCACCAGTTTCGCTTTTTGCGCGGAGGTCCGAATATACCTGGCTGTAGCCCGCCCCTCGATCATCGCTGCGGCCCCTTCACGACCGCGGCCTTATCACGCCTACCGGTGTGTCCACGAAACAGCCGTGTCGGAGAAAACTCCCCCAGCTTGTGGCCAACCATGTTCTCA
>DQEK01000220.1:0-645 GCA_003533545.1 Acidobacteriota bacterium
GACCCATCAGGCCGCGCTGGCTGGAGCGCGTTTTCACCTGCGCCGATCCGGGATTTTACCCTTCGTGCATCTACTCGCCGGGGTGACACGCCTCGACCTGGTCGCACGAACAAGTGTCCCCGTGGAAGCAGCGGGTCAGGACGCCGCAACCTATCGGACGCTGCAGTTCGGCGCGGGAATCGACACACGGCTGACGGACCGTTTCGGTTTGCGACTACGCGCCGACTATCGGCGCGTTTTCACCGACGGCGGAACGAATCACATTCATGTCGGCACCGGTCTGCTCTATCGGTTCTAGCCTGGCCAACCGCGACCTAGCACGCCGCTACCCCCTCAGAACTGAATTCGCACGCCGCCGTTGATCACGCGTCCATCAAGGGGCGCCCACGCGTCGACGGTCCATCGTCCATCGATTGCTTGCTCTCGGCGCAGGATCGGATCCCATCGGGTTTGACGCACACCGGTCAGGTTCTCACCGTTGACGAAAAGTCGCAGCGGTCCGACGCGCCGTTCGGCTAACACTCCAACGACGACGTACGGCTCGCCAACATCGCGATATGGGTTGGCTTCGAGTCGCTGGCGACCGGTGTAGTACATCTCTATGCCGAGCCGCCCGTTTTCATTTTCGACCATGCCGACGAGGCC
>DQEK01000220.1:1036-5780 GCA_003533545.1 Acidobacteriota bacterium
TGCACATAGGTGTAGCTCGCGGTGACGGCAAACGGTGCGCGGCGGAGCGTCCCGAGGAATTCCATCCCAACATTGGTGGTTGGTTCCAGGAGGTTGCGGAGCGTGTACGTTGACCGCTCTATGTGAACCGGGTCGGCGATGCGCGATCGGAAAAAAGTAGTGGTGAACGAGAACGGGCCGTGGGTCCGTGTCACGTCGATCGAGCCGCTGCGGCCGCGTTCCGCTCTCAAGGGTCCATCTCGCGTGAGCCGCGCCAGGCCGGCCGCCTCGGTTTCTTCGGTGAGCGGCGTCGACCCGAAGAATCCGGTTCCGGCCGACAGCCGGGTCGACCAGTTGCCCCACCGCAACAACGACGAGATGCGGGGGCTAAAAAACCAACCGTACGCGCTATGGTGATCCAGCCGTCCGCTGAGCGAGAGTGCCAGCCACGACCGCACATCGATGTCGTCTTGGAGGAATACCCCGGGTGTCGTGAACGCATAGGCAAACTGGGGCAGGTCTGTCGGGGTGTACGCATCCTGCTCGACCGCCGCACCACCGACCCACGTGTGCAGTCCGTTCGAGCCCCGCACTGTGACCTCGGCGAAACCGGTGTCGTGGCGATCCCGCTCGAGAACGTTCCCAAAGAGATGGTCGTGCCACTGTCGAACCATGGTGGCTCGTGCAGCCACGACCGAGCGTCCACGTACCGTCTGCCACAGCAGTCCGAGATCGAACCGTCTCGTGTCGAGTGATTCTCGGTACGGGACCCCGGTCTCCGGTAGGGTTGCGTCCAACTGCGTGCCCCCGGCACGATTTTCAACCGTTGTGCCGACGGTCATAAACAAGGACTGTCCCTTGCCGTCATCCCAGAAGAAACGCGGCCTCGCCACGCCTCGTTCGTAATGCGCCAAATCGGCCCAACCGTCACGATCGACGTCAGCCTGGTCTTGCCAATGACCGCCGCCCAAGAAGGTTACTCCCCACGACTCAGACAGTGGCGAAGACGACCACAACACGCCGTCCGTAGCACCCCGCGTCGACTGGTTGACGAGAAACTCACGTTCAGGTTCCTCGCCAGGCCGCCTCGAGAGCAGATTCACGACGCCGCCCATCGCGCCAGCGCCGTACAGCGCCGATGCCACGCCTTTAATCACCTCGACTTGGCCGATGTCCATCGGGGGAATCTGCAGCAACCCGAGACCGCCCGGCTGACTGCCGTAGAGCGGAAGTCCGTCGGAGAGGAAGCGAGTGTATCGGCCACGCATGCCTTGAATCCGAACGCTCGCCGCACCGAGGGACGGAGACGTCGCCTGGACCCGCATACCACCCATTTCGTTCAGCATCATGACGATATCGCCTGGCGTCATGAGCATCTTCTCTTCGATCTCTTCCCGGTTGAGCACCTCGACACGCAGCGGCTGGTCTTCAAGGCGCCGATCGGTGCGCGTGCTGGCAACGACAGTCACCTCCTCTTCGAGGGATGGTTGTCCGACGAGGTCGACACGGACGGAATGTTCTTGCCCGGCGACCACGTCGACCGAGACAGCGGTTGGAAGAAACCCTTCGACAAGAACCGTAACTTGAGTGACTCCTGGCGGCACACGAATGACCACAGCGCCGACCTCGTTGGTCAGTGTCGTGGTTCCCCTCACGACGACTTCCGCGTTCGCGACCGCCTCGTCGGCAGCGACCACCTCGACACGAATCTGCCCGAGTTCCTGGCCAGCGAGTGCGCACACAGCGCCTGCGGTTAGCGTGAGGACGACGGCGGTTCGCCTCAGCACAGACCTTGCGTCCTGATCGCCATTCTCCGATGGTACGCCGGGTCCTCGCTTGTGCGTAGTGTCAGAGTCGATTTAACTTGCCGTAAAATGCGGGCGTACATAAAGGTGGCGCCTGGAAGTGGTTAGAGGAACCGACGGCCTCTGGAGGTGAATCTTGAGCACGCTTAGGATAAATCAACTGCGCGGTCACTGCGCGGTCTCCATAATCGCCGTGGCTCTGGTCGGATGCGCCGAGCCAGAAGATCTAGGGCAACCGTCTGCAGTCCAGGAGCCTGAACCAGAACGGCCAGCCGAGCTACGTTCGCTACCTCAAGTAACGGAGCTTCCGTCCGACTATCGTCCTATTGGCGAATTGGGCGGACGCGGCATGTTCTATGCCGCTAGCGACCAATCCACTTTTCGCGTCGACGACGGAGACCACTACCACGGCTACGATGGTCCTATCGTGTGGGCAAAGAACCCGAAGGACACACGGACACAGGGCGTGCTTTACGGTGTCGAGGACGATGCCATCGTTGCTGCCGGTTACCTCATCCGACAGGTAGATCTCATGGCTGGCAAGAGCTTTCATGGCCTGACGATGCGCGAGTTGGATTTTCCCGCCGCTCACTCTTTGACGATTGACCTGGTTGAAGGCGAGACCGAAGAGTCCAACCAGTACCTGTTACTCTTGCACTTCCTGCCAGCCGAGGGTGAAGTCCAGCCGATGCTGCAGACTGGTCAACTGCCGTCGGTCGAGAGTCTGCCCGGCGAGTTTGTCGTGTTCGCATGCGACCACCTTCCCGAGACTCGTTTCTGTCCTGGAATGGGACGTCACTACACGGATCCAACGTCAGTAAGTCGTCTTGCCGACGCCACTGGCAACGAAGGGGTCATATACGGAGAGGCGGCTGGGAAGCTTATCTTCATTGAATATGTCTTCACTCAGGAAGATCTTCAGGCTGGCATCTCGTGGCCTGCGATGCCATTGAGTGATCTGCCGATTCCACCGATTGACAATGTGCACGTGCTGCATTTTGGGAGACCGGGCGCAACGAATGGGCGTTACACCGTCCACATGTACTTCCTTCCGGAGGAGACTTACCTAAACTGGGAAACCGAACCAGAAACCCTCTAGCGTGAAGCCTTCAAGATGCCTGTCATGCTGCTGTTCACGTTCGCAATTCTGGCGCTGTTCGCGCTCGCGATCGCTGCCCCGAAGCTGGTGCGCCTCAGAATCAAATTTTTCAAGTGGATTCATTGGACCTGGGCGGTCAGCGTGCTCGAAGAGCACTTCGCGACATGGGTCATCGTCTTCCGTATCGTTCTGGTTGGGCTGGCAGTAGTGCTGTTCTTATTCGGTGTTGCGAGCGCGTTGTAGTGGCGACGGAGACACCACAGTTCGTTGTCCTAGTTGTGAACGTGAGAGGACGGGCCGGGTTCGCAACGCCCGCACCACCCGTAAAACCCGAGACCAGATCGCCGAAACCAGCACCTCGCCCGCGAGTGGGACGCCGCCCACCCACGTGAGCCGTAACCCGCCGCATTGACCCCCCTGGCTGCCACTTACACCCCGCTCAGCCCGGGCAGCGGCGGCGGGTCGTGCCGCTACTCCAGACCCGCCTGGTCCTTGACGTATTCTGCAATCTGCTGATGCGTGGCAAACCAGACATCACCCTTGGTCTGGATGTGATTGATGAGGTCTTCAAGGATGATGATGCGCGATCGGTGGCCGATGATGTGCGGATGTGTCGTCAAGAGAAACAACGTCCCTTCCTCGTATGCTTTGTCGAATTCGTCGATATACACCTGTAATAGGTCACGAGGGGACGTATAGCTGTTCCCCCGTGGATTCATCAACGGCGCGTCGTCAAGAATCCACTCGACTGGCAGCTCCACAATGCCAGTCGGCTCTCCGTCTTGCATCAACTCATATGGGCGGTCATCTGCCATTAGTGAGCTGTCATAGAGGAACCCGAGGCCTTTAACGATGTTCAAAGTGTTCGGACTGAAGTTCCACGACGGAGCTCGGTAACCGACCGGACGACTCCCAGTCGCCTCGGTCACATAAGCGACGGCGCGGGTGACCAGTTCGCGTTCAGTGTCGGCGTCAAGTTCGGCGTTCAACTCATGGATCCAGCCATGGACTCCGAATTCGTGTCGTCCCGATGCCTGAATCACATCCACCATCTCGGGGCTGATTACGAGACTCACGGCCGGAACGAAGAACGATGCCGGAATTTCGTGTTGGTCCATCAGTTCAACGACCCGCCGGAGCCCCACACGCGCTCCATACTCTCCCTGCGACATCGCACCAATCGAGGGGGTCTCACTCCTGGCGATGGCGATGGTGTCATTGTCCACATCGAACGAAATCGAAACTGCGACCCGTGCCCCGTTAGGCCACGTTGTCGGCTGCAGACTGCGCCCCGCGCGGACCCGATTCGCGATCGTTCGGATTTCCTCGAGGTCAAGGTTGATACCGGGCTGGGGTGTCTGAGCCAATCCCAAGGAACTCAGAAATGTCCCCACGAGACTCAGCGAAACAACCACCAAAACCGAACAGGTAGGTTTCATCTTCTCTCTCCGCCTTTCGTCGTCGCACCGCTTGTGGGAGTCGCTGGTGCAAATCCCGTCACGTCGCCCATGTCACCCTCACATTACCGGAGCATGTAACTAAAGCCGCCCAAGCAGATCGGCGAGGTGTCTGAGTCGATAGGCACCATCCGCTGGGTTGTGATATCCGACGGCTCGCTCAGCAGGGCTCAGGGTCGCGTAGTCCTTCATTGGCTCGTATTGGTGCCCCTCATGCCATTCGTTGAACGACGTGATGTGCACGAGAAAAAACCCACGGTGAACGTTGCCGAGCCACGGGTGTGTCTGGAGCAACAAATTCGCCTGTAGTGTTTCCGTGGTGCGCTGGTCAGCCCGGCCTCGGGCGGCTTCACGATCTTCGGCCAGAGACCAAACCAAGCCGTCTCCCCGTGGAAGAAACGGCC
>DQEK01000297.1 GCA_003533545.1 Acidobacteriota bacterium
GTTACGTCCAGGTACGCTTCATCAAGCGACAGAGGCTCGACGAGGGGGGTAACCGAGCGGTACATGTTGAACACCTGAGACGAGATCTCGCGATAGCGGTGGAAGTTGGGCTTAACTATTTTGAGATTCGGGCAAAGCCGAAGTGCTCTCGCCATCGACATCGCGGATTTCACCCCAAACGTGCGCGCTTCGTAGCTGGCTGCCGCGACCACCCCGCGGCTTTCGGGGCGTCCGCCGACTGCCACTGGCTGTCCTTGCAGCGTTGGATCATCCCGCTGCTCGACCGACGCGTAGAAGGCGTCCATGTCTAGGTGCAGGATGCGGCGGAACTGCGATTCCACGGCGAAAGTCTATACTTGAGGGCGAGTAGTCCGAAGTTAGGAGTTGTCGGGACCTGCATTGGTGCGGGTCGGCCCAGGGACGAAAACCTAAATCAGAGTGACTGACGATATGCCCCAGAAGGCTCCGAAGAAAGCTTTTGCGAGCCCCGACGCTTGGGCCGAGGCAGGGGCGCTGGTGCGGGCGCACCGCAAGGGGCTCATGCTTGGCATGGTGCTGATGCTGATTAGTCGCCTAGCCGGTATGGTCCTGCCTTGGATGTCCGGTTATGTGATTGACGACGTAATTGGACCAGGGCGTACTGATCTGCTTGTGCCCCTGGCGCTCGGTGCGGCAGCTGCTACTCTCGTGCAGTCTGGCACTGGGTTCGCATTGTCCCAGGTGCTTGGGGTGGCGGCTCAACGGGCCATCACAGAGATGCGCAAACGGGTCCAGCGGCATGTGACCAGGCTTCCGGTGGGCTATTTCGATTCGACCAAGACCGGCGAGTTGATCTCACGGGTTATGACTGATGCCGAGGGCATTCGAAACCTGGTCGGGACTGGTCTCGCGCAACTCGTGGGTGGCTTCATAACAGCGACCATCGGAATGGGTGTGCTGTTCTACCTAAACTGGCGGCTGACCAGCTTGACGCTCGTGGTCCTCGTACTCTTCGGCGTGCTCATGGCCAAGGCGTTTTCGATACTGCGGCCCTTGTTCCGAGAACGAGGAAAAATCAACGCTGAAGTGACAGGCCGGCTAGGGGAAACCCTAGGCGGAGTGCGGGTCATTAAAGCCTACAGTGTTGAGAAACGCGAACAGCTGGTGTTCGCCAAAGGTGCCCACCGACTGCTCAGGAATGTGGCGAGTACCGTGACCGGCGTGTCGGCGACGACCGCGGCAGGGTCTCTTGTCATCGGCTTGATCGGTGCGCTGATTATCGTGATGGGCGGTCGAGCCATCATCGCCGGTGTATGGACGGTCGGAGACCTCTTACGATACTTGGTCTTTACGAGTGTTGTTGTTGCGCCGGTGGTCCAGATCGCGTCGATTGGCACACAGATCTCCGAGGCCTTTGCCGGGCTGGATCGAATCCGAGAGATTCTGGGTACCCCAACCGAGGTCGACGAAGACGCCGCACGTGTTCCGATAAACCAGATACGGGGTGAAATTCGTCTTGAGAAGGTGACGTTTTCCTACACTAATGGTGTACCAGTGCTTCGGGACGTGTCGTTGACTGCCCCTTCCGGAAGCACCACGGCGCTGGTTGGGTCCAGTGGTTCTGGGAAGAGCACATTGGTCAGCCTAGTGATGGCCTTCAACCGGCCACAGGCCGGACGGGTCCTAGTTGACGGCCGTGACCTGTCGACTGTGAAACTGGCTGACTTCCGTCGGCAACTGGGGGTTGTGCTCCAGGAGAATTTCCTTTTTGACGGGTCGGTTGCCTCGAATATCGGCTTTGCTCGGCGCCATGCCACCCGCGCGGAGATAGAAAAGGTAAGTCGTGTCGCCCATTGCGACGAGTTCATCCGTGGTTTCCCTGACGGATATGACACGATCGTCGGTGAGCGTGGGGTCAAGTTGTCTGGGGGGCAGCGGCAGCGCGTCGCTATTGCCCGTGCGATTCTGGCGGATCCTCGCCTCTTGATCTTGGATGAGGCAACCTCCAGTCTCGACAGCGAGAGCGAAGCGATGATCCAGGACGGTTTGCGGGCGCTTCGTCGAGGACGCACCACGTTCGTTATCGCCCATCGACTGTCGACCATCCAGAGTGCGGACCAGATCATCGTGCTTGAGCACGGCGAGATCGTTGAGCGCGGTACTCACGCCGACCTGCTTGCGTCTGGCGGTCGCTACCGCGAACTCTACAACACGCAGTATCGCTTCGAACAGGATCGCTTCATCAATCCTGGCGAAGACTTCACACCGGAGCCGGAGCAGGTCGAAATGCCGAAAGCACGCAGGGGGAGTCCCACGTCGGTATGAAATCCGGTCTACCAGGGAGCGTCGTCCGATGCGTCACAGTAAAGTCGTGAGATTCGTGGAGAGACGAACGGGGGCCAGCGTACGACTAGTGGCTGCTATTGCTGCCGTGGCGGCCGCCGTTGTCTGGCCTAGCGGCGAGGCGGTTCGCGCGGGAGCGACACAGGCGGTGGGGACTATTACGGGTGTTGTCACCATGGACGATCCGCCCATGCCGACCACGGTTCCAGTGACCGCTGATCAGGCGTTCTGCGGGGAGAGCGTGCCCAACGAGGAAATCGTTGCCGACGAAGATGGCCATGTGGCCAATGCCGTTATACGGGTCGCCGGTGTGCCGTGGCCAGAGGGGGTGACCCCGCCCACGATTGACAATATCGGTTGTAGGTTCGCCCCACACGTGCAGATTGCTCCGACGCGAAGCCGTTTGCTTGTTACCAGTCAGGACGATGTCCTGCACTCCACTCATTCTTACGACGACCGGCAGCGGACGGATTTTAACGTTGCGATGCCGTTTGCCGGTATGGAGGTCCATCGGCCGCTGCGTCGTCCTGGCGTGGTCCGTATTGAGTGTGATTCCCACTCTTGGATGCGCGGTTGGATCGTCGTGAGTAACGATCTCGGCGCGGTTAGTGGCAGCGGTGGAGTTTTCACCATCGAGGGCGTGCCGGCAGGCACCCACGAGTTGACGATTTGGCACGAACGGCTCGCCGCGAGACCCCAATCGGTGACGGTTACGGCTGGAGGGACGGTCGAGACAGCATTCACGCTCGCACAGCCGTGAATTGGTTTTGGTTTGGTGTCACCCCGCCCGGTCGGCCTTCCACTGCAGGGCGACGTTCAGAATTCGCTGGAGGAGCGCCTCGTAGGAGACGCCTTCATGGTGGGCCGATTCGGCGAAATCCTCACCGTAGGCCAGTTGTGGGTTTGCGTTTGCTTCGAGCACCCACGGCTGCCCGTCGTTATCGAGTCTGATGTCGATGCGTCCGTACCCGGTCATTTGTAGCAGATGAAAGACCCGCTTCGCCAGGAACTGTAGATACTCGGCCATGCCGCTGCGCAGGAGACGAGCCTTCCCACAGTGGATGCCGTGCTTGCGTTGGTAGGATGTGCTCCACTTTACCCTGGCCGTGGCTATGTGGTGCGCACCCCCGGCCATGTCGGCGAATTTCATCTCCCAGACCGGATAGGCGTGGGTCCGCTCGTTGCCGATGACCCCGATGTAGAGCTCTCGTCCTTCGACATACTGTTCGACGATTGCGTCGGTGCCTAACCCTTCGTGCAAGTAGGCTACTCGGTCTCTGAGCCGAGCGTCATCGGTGACAACGGATGCTTGCGAGATGCCAAACGACGCATCTTGGCTCAGAGACTTCACGATGAGTGGGAAACGGAGGCGTTTGGGGCGCTGCACGACGCGTCCGACCGGAAAGATAGTGAACGCGGGGACTGGGATCCCATCATAGGCCAGCACCTTTTTTGCCAGCGCCTTGTCCCGCGAAAGGATCATTCCGCGTGGGTTACATCCGGTGTAGCGCAAGCGCAGGAGTTCGAGGTGGCTTACAACATTCTGGTCGAATGTGCTGACCTCGTGGAAAGCCTCCATCAGGTTGAATGCGACGTGCGGTTCCACCTCCTTCATAGCCTCCTTGATTACTCCGAGTTCGTCTGCCAGACCGAGGGTGTACACGTCATGGCCCATGGTTGCTAGCGTGTTGGTGACGTCATACTCGGTCTTCCAAGCCGCGTTGACGACGTCGACCCCCTGGACGTCGTCGGGTGGAACCAGGTAATCGTGAAGTAGCGCTAGTACGCGAAGTTTCTTCACAAGGCAATCCGATGACGACCGCCGTGCAGGTAGTTCATGGTCTGCACGGTCAAAAGCACCATGAAGTCGAACTTGGTCCGTTCCTCTGGGGAGGCTAGACGCAGATTAAGCGCCTTGCAACGCTCGATCATGTCGTTGAGTACCTGGTCAATTCGGTACTGATACTCGCCGGTCCACTGCGCGACGCGCCGGCGGGCGTCACGGCGTACTCGCGCGAGGAACTTGGCGGCCGGGAGGTTGCCTATGTGTTCGGGCGCATCCGAAAACAATCGCCGCAGGTCCCGGTCGTAAAAATTCGGACGATCGAGACCGTAACGTTTTCGCTTCTCGGCGTAATGCTTTCCCAGCGTCTGTTGAAGATTCGAAAGCGGGTCTACGGTCCGCCCTTTGGTCACGAGTGGAGGCTTGCCAGCGATTTCCCGCATGAGGCCGTCCATGTATTCGAGTTTCTTGAGTGCCGGCCAGCCCGCGTACCGGCGCGACCAGATCGATTCTGGGTCAAGCCAAACGGCGAACGTCTCGGCAAAGTCTTCATCGGGATGACTCTGAGCGTACCAGGAGTCAAGGTGTAGGACGAAGCTCTTGCTGTACGGTTTGGGGGTGTAGTACTCAGGATACGTCGTTGACGAGAGCCCAAACAGTTTCTGCCGGATGCGTCGACGCTGCAGGCGGTAGGCGTTATCGATCGCGTGACCCGTCTCGTGGCGCAGAATGCGCATGCACCAAGCCTTGGTGCCCCCTTCGATCTCAAGCAACTGGGCCAGTTCCAGCTGGGCTAGGCGTGGATGTGCAAGATAAAACGGGAGGGCACTGCCGGCGACGCCGTCGGGGGTGAACCAGTCGTCGGAGAGCCAGAAGTGCGGGCGGAAAATGATCCCGCGCTTAGAGAGTTCGACGTTCAGGTCACGGATGCGGTGTTCGATGACAGTGTTTTCGATGGAAACCCCAAGGTCGCACATGCGGACCTTGAGCAGCTTTTCGTCGGTCCACCCGGTCCACGTCGGTCCGCGTTGCGTCCGCGCGGCCGTAGCCCGAGGCTTGCGTCTGCCGCTCTGTCGCTCGGCGGGCGAGGTTGCGCGCGTGTCGCTTGGAGTCGGTGGTGAATTCGACATGAAGTAGACTGAAGTGTCGATTGCCGCACGGCCAGTCAGGGTGACTTTAACGCAGTCTGTCCGGCTGCGGAGCGGTAATTCATGGCCAAAAACCGAAAACCGGGCCCCCAAGCGTCGCCGGTTTCTGACCGCCGAGAGCAATTAAATGGCACACCAGTATGTCTACACTATGCATCGACTTGGGAAGTCGTACGGACCGGGGCAGGAGGTACTTAAAAACATCTCACTGTCATTTCTACCTGGCGCCAAGATCGGTGTACTGGGTTTAAACGGTGCCGGTAAATCCACGCTGCTGCGC
>DQEK01000423.1 GCA_003533545.1 Acidobacteriota bacterium
CGATTCCGAACCGGGGCCGCGCACCAGACGAAAGCAACGTTGAAGCCGCCCCATTATATGTCGGAGTGTCGGCCGCTCTTCACAGAATGGCTTCCGACTGGTCAATAACGGAACAGATACGAGATTTTGGTGAAGAACGCGCGGTTGGTCCTTAGTAGATCGGTGGTGAAGAACTCCGAGTTTCCGAGATAGGCTGCGTTGCCGCTGGCGTCTTCAATAAGGTCGCCCTGCTGGTAGTGATCATCGTAGCCAACATAGAACACCGTGCCTGAGTTAACGCGGTAGGTCAGGAGCAGGTTCGCGCCAACCGTGTGGTCGTAGTCGTTGTATTCCAGGATGTTCCGCAACAAGAACCGTTCGGTGAACTGAAAGGTGCTCTGGGCTCGGTAGATCTTGATGTCGAACACCTCGGTATCGTTGAGCGGATCCACGAGTCGACTCGTCGTGGCGCTGATTCTCGACTGCAAGCGGCTGAACGGGTTCAGGTTGAGTGAAAGGCTCCCCCTTGAGCCCGTTCCAAGAAACGGGGTGTTGCTGAAATACACTTGGTCACCGAAGTTAAAGAACCCGAAGATTGAAGCCTGACGCAATGTGCTGACAGAAAGACGAGCGAAGTAACCGGTCTTATCAAAGTTGACGCCGGCGAACCGCTCCATGTCCCGACTGACACCCGCACCGAGGCTTATGCTCTTTGCAAACGAGAAATTCACACCGAGATTCCGATTTTCATCCTCCAAGACATCGTTGAAGTCGTAATTTCGCCCATAGCTCGCCGTTGGGCCCCAGTTGATAAGCCAGCTCTCAGGCCAGAAGCGATACCCAATCTGACTCGTCAGCGCCTTCATGTCGCGACGCCGGATGAACCCGACGGCGGTGTCGAATTCGGGATCAATGGTGTAACCGGACACACCGTAGCTCAGGTTGCGTCCCTGGCTGTTTAGCGCGACGTTAAACATCTGGCCCGATGTGGCCAAAAGATCCCGATCGCGGTTCGATGACGTGATCGCCTGGAAGCCAACCGACGTCGCGTCGCTGAGACGGAAGTTGCCATCCACGCCGCCGACCCGACTGTAGGCATTACTAAACTCCCGGTCGGTGGCGATGATCCCGATGTGTGATTCCGCGTAGAGATCGTACCGGACCCGACCGATCATTACGTTGGCAGTCTGCCCGTAGGCGGGGTCGGTGACGTCGTCCAGTTTTCCTGGTGCTTCGTCGTTCGCAACCAAGAAGCCGACTGTCATATCACCGACCTTGCCGGTCACCTTGCCACCGTAGCGCGGGTCGACGATCGTCCGGGTGTGTACCAAGTTCACCGGAGCAGACAGACTGAATATCTCCTGGCCTTCAAGGAAGAACGGACGCAGCTCGGAAAAGAACAACGGAAACCGCTGATTCACCTCGATCTGCGGTCGATCGGACTCGATCTGTGAAAAGTCGGGATTGAATGTCGCGTCGAGCGTGAGATTGGGCGTAATTCCATACTTGACGTTAAGACCGCCCTCAGGCTGTTCTTCCCGTGGGAACCCGCCGGTCGCCGTGTCGAGATTCCCGACCTGCACCGCTGTGACGGTCGGCAGAATTTCCAGGTTGCGGCTAGTCGACAGTCCACTGAGGCCTTCAAGCAACCCCATCTGCGGCAGGAAACCGCTGACATCACGCGAGGTCGGCGCCCAGACGGCCGTTTCATCCTTGCCCCTGATCGACCGAGCGATCTGGAAACCCCAGCGGTGGGCTTGGCCACCGCCGACCGACGGATAGCGCAAACTTTTGAACGGAATCGCCATCTCGGCGGTCCACCCATCCTCGACGAGGGTGCCACCAGAGTCGAACAGCGCATCCCAGGATGAGTCGCCGCGCGGCGCGCTAGTGGAGCCACCCGACATACCACCCATCATGGAGCTCCTGCCGCCGCGGCTTCCCCCCCCACCCCGACCGGAGCCACCGCCGCTGGAACCCATCAGCGAGTCGCCCTGAACACCATACCCGTTGAGCGTGAAGACGTAGGCCCGCTGCTGGTCGAGGAACGTGTCGAAATAGAACGAGATCGTGTCGTCACGATAATTGGCTTGGTCACGGTCGACCCGATTGGCCCGCACCATGCTCGGATCGCTATAGTGCGCGTACAAGCCAAAGTACAAATGGGTGTCGTCGTACGCAACATAGACCTCGGTGTCCTCCGTCGCCGGCGCTCCTTCGATTGGGTTCCGCTGAACGAACTCGGTGATTCGGGTGGCACGCTGCCAGATCGCATCGTCGAGCTGGCCATCGATTAACGGCACTTCATCGGCACGCCCGGCGGTCACACTGACGCGTCCCGTCAAAATGCCGGCCGACACAGCAGTCCCTGGCGCAGGCGCGGGAGGTGCCTCAGTCGCCCGCGGACTCACACCAAAATTCCCGACTTCCCCTGGGGCAACGCGCTCCGCGTCGGAAGCCCTCTCCGCCAGCGCCGCCTGGTTGTCCCGGGGCAAAGTGATGCCGCCCGCTACTGGCTCCGACGAACCCGGAGCCGGTATCCGCGCAGGAGTGGAACGTAGCGTAGTGTCCAACTGCACATCCGTCGTCAGTTCTCTGGCGATCTGATCCTGCAAATCGAAGATTTGAGCGAGGGCCCCATCAGCCTTCAGCGTCTGAACTACGACTCCGCTTTCAGCGTCGACCATGCGGGCCGTGATGCGAAGCTGATCACCAAGGCGCTGATAGCCGCCAGTCACGACCCACCTCGCGCCAAGCTTGCGACCCAGTGCCAACGTCGCCAGGTCGTCGATCTCGCTTCCTTGTCCGTCCAGCAGTGACTGGACCTGCTCCCGGGCGATCACGGTTAACAGCGCCTGTGACTCCAAGTCGGCCATGACGGTCTCAGCGATACCATCACCAATCCAGTCATCGGCATCGTCGCCCGAGATGTTCGTGAACGGAATGACCGCGACTGTCCCGGGGTCGGTGTCGGTCTCCGCGGCCGACTGGACAGCACGAGGGGTCGGGGCCAATTGCATGCCCGGCCCGGTCTCCACCCCAGGCCACAGCAGGCCACCGGCGGCCGCGTTAACCGCCAGCATCGAAACCGCAACTCCCTGGAAGCTCAACGAAAGGATTCGCATCGGGTTTTTGCTCTGACTGCCGACAAACAACGAACCCGACTACGGGCGTGGGGCCAAACCCGGGGAGCCCCGCCCAACACCAGCGGAAAACCCGGCACCAGACTAGACGGCACCACCCGCAGTTTAGTTTACCCAGACACCTGGACTCGAGTGAGAATTTCCCGTGCCATCATCGAGCCGCCGACGGCTTCGCCGCTGCCCGAAGACACCAAGTCGGCAGTGCGATACCCGGCCGCAAGAGCACCGCCAATCGCCTGGTCAACGGCCTCGGCCTCTGGCCCGGCGCCCAGCGCGTGCCGTAGTAGCATCGCCACCGATGCAATGGCCCCAATCGGATTAGCGATGTCTTTCCCGGCGATGGTCGGAGCCGAACCATGGACCGGCTCGAACAACCCCCCACGCCCACCGACGCTGGCTGACGGCAAGAGCCCGAGGGAGCCCACTACGGCACCCGCTTCATCAGACAGGATGTCACCGAACAGATTGCCAGACAGCACGACATCAAACTGTAGGGGGTTAGTCGCAAGCAGTAACGCGCACGAGTCGACGTACTGGTGCTGAAGTCTTACGTCCGGGTAGCGAGTGCCGACCTCTGTGACCACCTCCCGCCACAGGCGCGAGGTCTCGAGTACGTTCGCTTTGTCGACCGAAGTGACCAGGCCGCGGCGGGTCACCGCGCTCTTGAACGCGACCTCCGCAATTCGCTCGACCTCAGCACGCGAGTAGCGCATTGTGTTGAACGCTGACTCCCCATCACCAGCCGTTCCACGGGGTTCACCGTAATAGATGCCTCCGGTCAGTTCCCGGACGATGAGCAGGTCAGCGCCGGTCACGAGCTCGGGCTTGAAAGCACCACCATTCTCAAGTCCCGGCCACACCTTCGCCGGTCGGAGGTTCGCGAACACACCAAGCGCCTGACGCAACTGTAACAACGCCGTTTCCGGACGTTGCTCGCTTGGAGAACTGTCGAACGCCGGGTCCCCAACGGCACCGAGCAGTACCGCATCCGCTGCCAAACACGCCTCACGCGTCTCGTTCGGTAACGGCAGCCCACCACCCCTGAGCGCAGCGCCGCCGATCGGGTGTGACGTGATAGTGAACGTGTGTCCAAAACGGGACGCGACGGCGCGCAGCACCTGCTCAGCCGCAGCGGTCACTTCCGGGCCAATGCCGTCACCCGGCAACACCACGACGGAAGCTTGCATAGCGGAATGTCTTACGCGGCACCGGCGGCTTGGCGCGTGTGAACCTCAGCGATGATCGCCGAAAGATCACTGTCCTCAACCGTTTTCTGCCGATCAGCAAGGTCAATCATCGCACGATAGACTCGATCGAGCTCAAGTCGACTTAGCTCAACGCCCAATTGTTCACACCGCTGCTTCACGGCGTGCCTGCCCGAATGCTTGCCAAGTACTAGAGTGGATTGGGCAACTCCAACATCGGCCGGCCGCATGATCTCGTAGGTCCGTCGGTCTTTAATGACACCGTCCTGATGGATACCAGCCTCATGCGCAAACGCGTTGCGTCCGACTATCGCCTTGTTGGATTGCACCGGCTCCCGCGTTAACTCCGATAGCATTTGGCTGGTCGAGAAGATCGCCGTGGTATCGATGCCGGTCGTGTAAGGCACGAGGTCACCGCGCACCCGCGTGACCATGACGATCTCCTCAAGGGAGGCATTACCAGCCCGCTCCCCAACACCGTTGATGGTGCACTCCACCTGACGGCACCCACCGCGTACGGCCGCCAGTGAATTCGCTACGGCAAGTCCCAGATCGTCGTGACAATGGGTACTAAACACGGCCTTGTCCGAGTTGGGAACTCGCTCGATGAGGTCCGTGAAGAACTGTTGAATTTCGTCTGGCGTGCAATAACCAACCGTGTCTGGCAGGTTGACGGTCGTGGCGCCGCAAGCGATCGCCGTCTCTACGATCCGGCACAAGAAATCGAGGTCGCTCCGTGTCGCATCCTCGGCGGAAAACTCGACATCGTCGGTAAAACCGCGCGCGAGTGACACGTTGTCGACCACCGACTGCAGGCACTCCTCACGAGAGATGCGGAGCTTGCGCTCAAGATGCAGGTCAGACGTGGCAATGAATGTATGGATGCGTGCACGCTCCGCCGCTTTCACCGACTCGGCGACACACTCTATGTCCGCACGATCGCAACGGGCGAGTCCGGCGATCACCGGACCTTTGATCTCCGACGCGATCAGCTGTACCGCTTCGGCGTCGTCACTCGAGGCGATGGGAAAACCGGCCTCGAGCACATCCACCCCCAGGGTCTGGAGCTGCCGCGCAAGCTTCAGCTTTTCCGGAGTGTTCATGGAAAAGCCGGGGGCCTGCTCGCCGTCCCGTAAGGTGGTATCGAAGATAATCAGCTTGTCGTCGGCCACGGTGTCTCTCCTTGTCGTCCGTGTGCAGCCCACGGCACACCCTCCTACTTCAAGGGCGACACGTTATAATGTCAAGATTATAATGTTTACAACATAATAATAAATAATTATAAACTATGGCCGATATGGAACTGGCCGAACTCCAAGTCTTTCAGGCGGTAGCCACGGAGCACAGTTTTTCCCGGGCCGCAGCCCGCCTACATCGCACTCAGCCCGCGGTGAGCCAAGCAATCCGGCGACTTGAAGAAGAACTCGGCGAACGGCTCTTCGATCGGTCGTCCAAGAGTGGCCGGCTGACGGAGGCAGGCACCATCTTGCTCGACTATGCGGAGCGGCTGACGAGACTAAGAGACGAAGCCGAAGGCGCGGTGCGAGAGTTACAGGAACTTAGGCGCGGACGAGTCGTGATCGGCGTAAACGAGGCGGCCGTACATATTTTGCTGCCGATCGTGGTGCAGTTCCGAGAAGCGCACCCGGCCGCAGAAGTGGAAATGCGGCGCGTGCACTCCCGCCAGATACCCGGCGAGGTGCTGAATCGCAGCCTCGACTTCGGATTCGTCACCTTTGAGCCCGCCGAACGTGGATTACTCTCGGTACCACTCGGTGTCGATGAGCTGGTTATGCTGGCCCATCCGAAACACCCGCTGGCACGTCGCCGTCAGGTCACGATGGAAGAATTCGGACGGCAAACGGTCATCGCTCACAACGATTACTCACCCAGGCGAGAACGGGTGCTTCGTCTGTTCGAGGAGAAACACGCAGCGATCAATATTCAAATCTCCCTCGCAAGTCTCGACGGGATCAAGCGCGCGGTGGAGATGGGGCTGGGTGTCGCACTGCTGCCCCGTCGCTGTGCGCTGTCTGAGATCGCGCGGAAACAACTCACCGCGGTGCGAGTTCCACAACTGGGAATGCCGCGTGATCTACGTCTTGTGTATCGCCGAACGGGAGAGACTTCGCGAGCCGCCAGCGCGTTTCTTGACGCGGCGAGGGAACACGCAAGCGAGCAGCCAACAGCGTAGGTCCCCCCGTCCTCGACCGCGAACCAGGCTCAGAACCCGCGAATATAGGGCACTCGCGATGCAACGCCGCGGACGACGTCGAAGTCGTCGAGCAACATGCCAGTCGCGTCCCACGTCCCAGTCAAAAAAGCGTCACGAACGGAGTCCTCGATACCGACGCTCACGGACGTGCCATCCACGGTGAGGGTGCGGTCTGACAGCACCAGGGTGAATCGCGCCGACGGAGTTGCCTCAACCACACTCATCAGTCGCTCGATGTCCTCATGCGAGACCGTCACGCAGGGAAGTCCGATCGCCAGCGAATTTCCACGAAAAATCTCGGAGAATGACTCTCCAACGCACGCCGAAATCCCCCATCGTTTCAAGGCTTGCGGCGCATGCTCGCGGGACGACCCAGACCCAAAATTATCGTTAGTGAAGAGGACGTGCGCCTGTTGATAAGCCGGATTCGAAAATGGGTGGTCAGCGAGCGCCTCGCGGTCGTCCTCAAACACGTGGTCGCCAAGGCCGTCGAACGTGACCGCCTTGAGGAAACGGGCCGGGATAATCCGATCGGTGTCGATGTTGTCGCCGCGCAGCGGCAGACCAGGACCTTCGAGCCGGTCAACACACGTAGACACTGATCTCTCCCTCACACACGCGCCAGTCGTCTCTCAAACGCTGGCCTCAACACCGTAGGCGGTAAGCATAGCCCTCCAGCGATGATAGTCATCCCAGGACGTCTCGGACGTCCGTGACCTCGCCGGCGAGGGCCGCGGCGGCGACCATCGCGGGGCTCATCAGCAACGTGCGACCTGTCGGACTCCCTTGACGGCCCTTGAAGTTCCGGTTGGATGAAGACGCGCAGACCTGCTGCCCATCGAGTTTGTCTGGATTCATCGCCAAACACATGGAGCAACCAGCGGCACGCCACTCGAACCCAGCATCGAGGAAAACCTGGTGGAGCCCCTCCTGCTCGGCCGCCGCCAGCACCGCTCGCGACCCGGGCACCACAAGCGCCTTCACGTGGGGCGCCACGCGTTGCCCCTTGGCGACACGTGCGGCTTCGCGTAGATCGGACAGCCTCGAGTTCGTACACGAACCAACGAAGGCAACGTCGATTTTCGTGCCCCTAATCGGCGCGCCCTCAGTCAACCCCATGAAGTCCAGCGCCTCGGCTACGGCACCATCTGCCCCGGCCGCACCAGTAGATGGAATCCGCCCGCTGACCCCAACTGACTGCCCGGGGTTGATGCCCCAAGTCACGCGCGGCTCGATCTCGGAGGCCGCAATCTCAACGACATCGTCGTAGTCAGCATCGGCATCAGAGGCTACCGACCGCCACCAGGAAACTGCCCGATCAAATGCGTCCCCACTGGGTGAAAACGGACGACCGCGCAAGTAATCAAACGTCGTCTCGTCTGGATTGACATAGCCGATCCGAGCTCCACCCTCAATCGACATGTTGCAGACGGTCAACCGCTCTTCGATGCTCATCCGATCGAGAGCAGTGCCACCGTACTCGTAGGCGTACCCGACACCGCCCTTCACGCCGAGCCGGTGAATGATCTCCAGCACGACATCCTTAGCGAACACCCCCCTGGCCAGCTCGCCGTTCACAGCGATGCGCCGCACCTTGAGCGGATCGAACGCCAGCGACTGCGATGCCAACACGTCTCGCACCTGGGAGGTGCCGATGCCAAAGGCCACGGCGCCAAGCGCACCATGCGTCGACGTGTGGCTATCACCGCAGGCGACCGTCATCCCAGGCTGGGTCAACCCGAGCTCTGGGCCGATAACATGGACGATCCCTTGCCGTTCACTGTCCAAATTCCAGAACGGGATGTCGTACTCTGCGCAGTTGCGTTCAAGTGCCGAGAGCATTTCCTCGGCTAGTGCATCCTGAAATGGCCGAGCCTGGTCAAGCGTTGGAATGATGTGATCGGTCGTGGCGAAGGTCCGATCGGGAAAGGCCACGCCAACGCCTCGCGCCCGCAGCATATCGAACGCTTGTGGAGTCGTGACTTCGTGAATCAGATGCAGCCCAATAAAGAGCTGCGTCTGTCCAGTCGGGAGTGCGCGAACCGCGTGAAGATCCCAGACCTTTTTGAGTAACGTTTTTCCCATACGCTCCCCAATGTAACAGAATGGTCCAGGCGACCACGGGCCGGTGGCAATTCGAAACTCTCTGGCGGCGACGGAAGGACTACTGGACTGGCGGCTCGGCGGGTTCCTCGTCTTCGATCGCTTTCAACAACTCGTCCCGAGTCTTGTGCACCCGGTTGTAGCTCCCGGCGGAAACCACGTAATACCAACTCGCAAAGCGAGTGGATAACTCCTCGGCACGTTGACGTCCGTCCTCGGTGCGCCGCTCCCATTGTGAGTGCAGGTCGGACGCCTCTTTGTTCTCGCGGTCAGCGTCGGTCCACTGTCCCTCAGGCTTGTTCTCGAAGTCGCGATTTGCCGGCTGGGGCGACTCGGGCAGCGCATCAGCATCGAACTCCGCAGTGATAAGCACGTAGCGGTTTTCACCCGCCCCGGTGTCCTCGTCGTCACTAGTGTCGTCGCCGATAGCGATAGCATTACCGCTGCCATACAGAATCTCGCCGAAACGCAGCGTATAGAGCACGCCCAGATCGGTGCGCACCAGCAATTCACCCTCGTTCGACAACATTTCACCTGATTGGGTCGGATAGAAACCACGGGATTGCATGGTCTGCAAATCAGCTTGTGTGACGGTGCGGGCCTCGAACGCTTGGCGCAGATTTCCAGTCAGCCCCTCTGGCTTCGGGCGCACGCCAACAATCTCAAGTCCCATCAGCCCGCCGACCAACAGGTTCATCTGGACGTAGTCAACCTCCATGCCTGACGGCAGGTCGTCGGCGGTCCACGTGTCCCGCTCGACCCAGTCGACGGTGAACTGCCCGCCGCGCCGCACCCCGCCACTGCGCTCGTCGACCTGGTATTCGTTGAGCTCTACACGTTTCACGTCGTCACGCTCGACCCCAAGCAGATTCGTTTCGATCCAGTCATTGAACTGCGTCGATAGGCCAATATCAGTTCTCGCCGCATACACCCGGCTCTGATCTGGGACCCGCACGAAGCGATAGCCGGGCCGCCCCTCGACTGGGTCGCCGATGATTAGATCGGCCAGTACCTGCTCACTGGCCCCCTTGAAGGTCACTCGGCGTCCCCGCCCCCGCAGCGTGCTCACGCCCTCATCGAGGGGGTCGATCACTCCGAACGATTCGTGGTCAGTTACATTCTCAGAGCGAAAGTCATCCTTGGTGATCGCGATGATGCCAGCTGCGGTGTTGGCCAGTCGCTCTTCGCCATCGGCCGGGTAATCATGATGTGAAGGAATGGTCCAGAGCCCGTTTCGATTGGTTACTCTAAACGTCGCCGCGGCGGCGGTGTCCTCGTCGAACTCCACCACCTCAAGCGTCGTTGCGGAGTTGGGATCGGTGAACCCGCTTCCATCCTGATCAACGAAGAAGGTCTGCCCAACATCGAAGAACGCGTCTGGCTCCGCCCGGCGGGGAGTGGTCAACAGCGCCAGCACCACCAATACGATGGCCGCGCCACCAAACATCGAGGTCTTTTTTAGTTCGCTCATGAGTCGTATGCGTTGCTTCCCCGTGGGTATTTGCTGCCGTTAAGCTACTCTTTCAGCCGTCTGGCTGCAGCTGCAGCTTCGCGTTCCCGCCTCTGCCGACGCACCAGAATCATCACCCCCAGCGCGAACACTGGTATCGGAGGCAGCAGAATGGCGTTCATCTTGATGGTGCTTTGAATACGTCGAATCTGGGTCTCCATGCGCTCGAGACTAGCTCGAATCTGCGTGTCTTTTTC
Organism: Acidobacteriota bacterium; assembly: GCA_003533545.1. GTDB lineage: Bacteria > Acidobacteriota > Vicinamibacteria > Vicinamibacterales > UBA8438 > DQEK01. The sequence continues at coordinate 10,353 of DQEK01000423.1, forward strand.
AGTCTGGATGTTCGCGGACAATACTTGCAAACGTCGATTCTCAACCTCTTCAAGGTTGCGTGCCATGATCTGCTTCGCTTGCGCGTCGATGTCGGTACGGTTCTGCACCTCCGCCACCCGCTCGTCCAGGCGAGACTGCGCGGTGGTCAATGCCTGCTCCGCTTCTTCCTCCGCCTGCTGTTCGTCAAGCGTCCGTTGCTCCACGAACTCAGCGGTCTGCGCCTCGACTCGCTCCAGCGTCCGGTGGCGAGCGCGCCGGCTACGAAGCTCGATGAACGAGTCATCCTCAACCAGCGCGTCCATGGCGTTCAGGAAAAAAGTAACGTTGTCGAAATTTAGGTTCGCAGGCCCCGTCTCGCGAATCTGAAAGAACTGCTCGCTGATAAAGTCAAGGTCGGCCACAAACACAAGATTCAGAGGCCCCTCTGTGACCCAGGGAGACTCACCGGCCACCTCCGGGTCCGACGAAGACGCCTCCGGATCGGACGGGGGCGTCTCGGGCGCAGGCTCACCGCCGGCGCGAACGTGAGCAGCTAGGACGAAGGTGTCCTCATCCTGCTGCCGCACCGGGTTGGGATTGATTTGCGGCCCGAAGAAACTCTGCTGTACCAACGTGAAGTAACCACTGTGTCCCGAGACAACGCCAGTACGAAGCAACGGCTCGAACTCGACATCCGGGTCATCACCAGGCCCCAGAAACCCGGGGTACAGAAAAACTAATTCCTGCAGGTCCCTCGCCACGTTGGCGTCAGCATTGAATGTGTCGGGATTCTCGTTACCGCTGCCGAGAAAGACCACCTCGGAGGGCATGTATGACAGGTCGGGGTGCGGATTGTAACTATCCCAGACAATCCGCGTAGGTTCCCAGTCGACCCCCAAGTCACTCACCCACTGCCTGACGTTGCCCCGCGGGCCCGGACGGGCCTGCCCCGGTGGATACGTGAACGGATTGCCTTCGCCGACCCACTCCGTGGGCGCAAGAGTGGGATTCACGGCGGGCAGCGGGTCGACCAGAATCATGGCCGGCTTTCCCTGCCGGATGTATTCCGTGACGTTCGTCATCTGGTCAGTCTGCATTGATGACGGTAGGGCCACCAACAGTGCGTCGATGTCTGGCGGAACCGGGAACTCGGCGTTCACCTCGACCACTTCGTACTGTTTCTGTAGCTCATTGACCACCGACCAGCGCGGCATTTGCTGATTGCCGGTGAGGTTTTGCCCGCCGAACACCTTAACCATCGTGTCGACAACACCGACGCGCTTTCGCTCGGCGCCGGCGACCACCCTGATGGTACGCATAACCTCATACTCAGTCGGCAGACCGCGGTCGAAGAATGGAATCACCTGCTGGGCCGCCCCCGCAGTAAATGCCACCCCCAGGAACACTTCCACGATTTCAGAGCGCCCCCCGGATACGTCGCGCATCCCGCGCGGGAGAATGCCGAACTTTTCACGTGCATCCACGGCCGCGTCAGTAAATGACTCGGTGTCCTCGATCAACACTTCCACCTTGGCACCGGCCAGCGCATCGATCTCCTCGAGAATGCCAACAAGATTCGACCTAGCCTGTACGAACGGCTCCGGAACGGTCGGACTCAGAAATGCTTGAATGAAGACCGGCCGGTCGTCCGGTAGTTCTGCGAGCAACCGACGAGTCTCCGCACTGACCGACGACAGTCGTTCGGCAGTCACGTCGAGACGCACGCTCGCGCGCAAAACTAGCGCGTTGGCCGCCACCAGTGCCACAACAAGCGCGCCGGCGCGGATAGCGTGATGAGACCACATGGGCAGGCCATCGGCCTCTCTGGGCCAATGCCGGTGACTAACCACCAGCGTGTTCAGGTATAGGAAAAATCCGCCCACAGAAGCGAAAGCGCATACGCCAGCCAGCGTCAGTACGCCTTTCGAAAAATCCCAAAACGAGCTAAACACGCTGAGCGCGGCCACGGCCCGCCCCGCATCGACACTGAACGATCCGATGACGGTGTCAACGAAGATCGCCGCACCGCAGAACACCGCACCCAAAATGAACGCCACGGTTATGTTGGCCGTCAGCAGCGAGGCCAGCATCCCGACAGGGATCAGCGCCGCGCCGACGAGCCAGAACCCCACGTAGTTACCGAACATCAGTCCCAAATCAGGGCTTCCCAAGAAAAACAGCACGAGGACGTGGCTAAGTGACAGGACAAGTGACGCCGTGTAGATTCCGACCGTGGCGAGGTACTTGCCCAGCACCACCTCAAGATCCGTCGCCGGCAGTGTGAAGAGAAGTTCGGCAGTGCCAAGTCGCCGTTCCTCGGCCCACACAGACATCGTGAGGGCCGGAATAAACAAAAGCAGCAGAAACGGAAACACCTGGTTGAGTTGATCGAGATTGGCCAGGTTGTCGAGGAAAAACCGGTCCTGCCAAAAAGCGGCGGCCGCGCTCAAGAAGATAAACAGCGTAATGAACACGTACCCGGACGGGCTGCTGAAGTAAAGCCGCAAGTCGCGCTTGGCCAGCGCCCGTACGATCGCAAAGTTAACGTTGCCCATGGTCGGCTTCTCGTTTCCCGTCAGGCCGGCGGTAGAACGTCGCCAGAGATTTCCGATGCCTTTCCGATGCTCGCATTGGCTGGCCGCCCACCCGTAAGACGGTAGAACGGCTCCTCCAGTGATCCGTTTTCTTCAAGGTCGACGCGCGGCCCATCGAAAAGTAGCCGGCCGTTGTGAATCAGTAGCACCCGGTCAGCAACGGCTTCCACTTCCTGTAGGATATGTGTGGAAATCAGCACAGTCTTGGTTCGCCCAAGTCGCTGGATGTTTTCGCGAAACTGCTTAATTTGGTTCGGATCGAGCCCCGCGGTCGGCTCGTCCATAATTAGCACCTCGGGATCGTGTAGCAACGCTTGCGCTAGTCCAACCCGCTGTTTGTATCCCTTCGAAAGCTTACCGATCGGCTTCTCAAGCACCAGTTCGAGTGCGCAAATTTCGACCACCTGGTCGATCCGGCGTTTCAAAATTCCCGTTGCGAGTTCGCGCGCTTCACCGAAGAACCGCAGTAGCTCAAGCGGAGTCATGTCCGGATAGAGTGGGCCACTCTCCGGTAGATAGCCGAGCCGCTTCGACGCTTGAATACGGTCGTCACGAACATCGAACCCGGCGATCACAGCGCGGCCAGCGCTCGGAGCCAGGAAGCCCGTCAGCATGCGCATAAGCGTGGTCTTCCCGGCTCCATTCGGGCCGAGAAACGCAACGATCTGACCCTGGGGAATCGAGAACGACGCATCGTGCACCGCCACAAACGGCCCGTAATACTTGCTTAGCCCGCGAGCCTCGATCATCGGGGCCTGACCTAACGGCACGAAATCGGACTCGGCCGGCTGATGCGAAATAACTTCGGTCTTTTGCTCCACCTCAGATTCCTGTTCCGGTAACAATCCCTACTTTAAGACACCCCAAAACCCGAGCGGCCGGTTGGTCTCGACAGGACCCGGCCAATCTCCAACGCTGGGGCAGAAACCGCGCCTCCCGAGCCAACGGTCGAAACCCGCACTCGAAAGCGCCCTCACCGCACGACGAGACGAACACAGAGCATAGCGAAACATCCCGAAATTCATCAAGTGTCCAGTAACGACGCGTGGAAGCCACGTGCTACCATCCGTGGCCTTCACCCCCAGCACGGAACAGATATGACACAGGTGCTCTTCGTCGGCGTGGGCGGCTTTCTCGGGTCGGTGGCCCGCTACCTGTTGGTCGGGTTACTACAACCGTCGACGGGGGTGTCGTTCCCGGTTGGCACGCTCGCTGTCAACGTCCTCGGGTGCGTTGCCATCGGCGGGATCTCCGAACTGCTGGAGACCCAGCCGGCCCTCACCCCAGAGACCCAAGCTTTCCTCGTCATCGGACTCCTAGGCGGTTTCACCACGTTTTCCGCGTTCGGCAACGAAACACTCAATTTGTTCAGGCAAGGATCGATGCTGGCGGTCGCCAACGTGGTGGCCAACGTGGTGCTGGCCATCGGGGGTGTCTGGGTCGGCCGGTCCATCGCGCACCTCTTTACCTAATCACTTGTCGCTGGTCCGGACAACGAGCTACTACAGGCGTCGCCGGCGGGCTCTGCTGGTAAGCTTCGGGACCATGGGCAACGGGTTGGGCCTGTGAGTGGGTCGCAAGCTGCGCGGCGCTTGGCCGCAGTATTGGCGATGATCGCAGCACTGGCGGTGATGATGGCGCGGGCGCAGCCCGAAGTCACAATGAACACGCTCGCTGAGCGCTACGTGAAACTCGTCCTGTCGATGGGCCCGCATGACCCCGATTACGTAGATGCCTACTACGGTCCGGCGCGCTGGCGCAGCGCGGCAGATTCCCAGGCGCGGTCCCTCAGCCAGATCAGGCACGACGTCGACCTACTACTCGGGGACCTAGGACGAACTCCGATCGTACCCAGTGACGACGAGCTACCTCGGTTGCGGCACGAGTACCTGCGACAACAACTCGAAGCCTTGCGGGCACGGCTGCGAATGTTGGAGGGCCACACGCTGACATTCGACGAGGAATCGCGAGCGCTCTACGACGCCGTGGCACCGACCCATCCGGAATCGTATTTTCAAGACACGCTCGCCGAGCTCGAACGCGTGCTCCCCGGGGACGGCTCCCTGACCAGCCGGTATGGTGTGTTCCGCAGCGAGTTCGTCATCCCACCGGACCGACTAGACCGAGTGTTCACAGCAGCCATTACCGAATGCCGGCAACGAACGCTGGCGCACGTCGAACTGCCAGCAAACGAGAGCTTCACCGTCGAGTATGTCACCGACAAATCGTGGAGCGGGTACAACTGGTACCGGGGTGATTTCACGAGTCTCATCCAGGTCAACACCGACCTTCCCATCTACATCGATCGAGCAATCGACCTGGCCTGCCACGAGGGCTACCCCGGACATCACGTCTACAACGTGCTGCTCGAGCAACACCTTGTGCGCGACCGGGGGTGGCCAGAATTCTCCGTGTATGCCCTCTTCTCGCCGCAGTCGCTAATTGCGGAAGGCACCGCGAACTACGGAATTGACGTGGCTTTTCCAGCCGGGGATCGGTCGGCCTTCGAACGGAACGTGCTATTTCCAGCGGCCGCACTTGATGGCTCGCGGGTCGAGGAGTACTACGCAGTACAGTCGCTCGTGACCCAACTCGACTACGCGGGCAACGAAGCAGCGCGCCGCTACCTAAACGGCACAATGGACCGCGTGTCCACCGCCGACTGGCTGACACGCTACGCCATGATGACGCCCGAGCGCGCCGAACAGCGAGTGCGGTTCTTCGATCAGTACCGGAGCTACGTGATCAACTACAACTTGGGGAAAGACCTCGTCGCGTCGTTCGTCGAACGTCGCGGTGGCCGCCAGGGTGCTAACCGTTGGGACACCTTTCTCGAACTTCTGGCGTCACCCCGGCTACCATCGGGGCTCGGGCAATAGCTGACGGCCGGAAAGCAACAGGAGACATCGTGAAGACGACGCGACTCGGCAGGCCTGGAATCATGTTGGTGTTAAGCATGCTCACAAGCGCGGCCCCGGCCGTTGCACAAGAAGACTCGTCGCAAGAACCGCTCGTCGTGAACTGGAGAACAGTCGAGTGGGGACCGCCATCCGATCGCGACGGATTCCCCGCTGGCTTGCGTAACGCGCCACTCGCGACGGATCCTCAAACCGGTGGACCGACCTACCTCGCCCGATTCCCTGCAGGCAGTCGGTTCGAGATGCACTGGCACACCCACACCGAAACGGCGGTCGTCATGGAAGGCTCCGTCGACATCGTCCTCAACGGCACCCGACACACCGCTACCGAAGGCAGCTACATCATCATCCCGGGCAGGGCGCATCACGAATGGATCGTGCCGGATAGCACCGACGTCGTCCTGCTTGCTCGCCGGGACGGACCCGCCGATTTTCACTTCGTAGAACCGTAGCGGGGGCCAGAATCGTGCGTTCCGCGCGGTCGCGCGGCTGGAGTATACTCCCCGGAAGTCCCCCGGGTAGAGGAGTTCTCAGCATGAAGCAGTTGGCCGTTGCATTCTTGTTCGTTGCGGCGTGGGCCCTCCCATTTGCGCCCGTCGTTGCAACCGCGCCATCCGAACCGGACGTTGAGGTCGAGGCCATCATCAACAAAGCGCTCGAACGGGCAACCTGGGCACAGGAACAGAATTTCGAAGCCCGCTTCCGCCACTCGATGACTCAACGCGCCCGCAAGTTCAACGGCGACGGGGAGGTCACTGAGGACGAGACTCTGGCCTACACGGTCGAACCGTACCAGGGCGTCCCCTACGCGAAGCTACTCACGAAGGATGGTGAGCCAATTGCGGGGGATGACCTGAAGGACGAAGAAAAACGTTGGGAAGACTTCCTTGAAATGCTCGCAGAACCCCCAAAGGAAGAGGAAGAAGAGGAGGACGAGAACAGCATCATCTTCAACGAAGAGCTGCTTGAGCGATTCACGGCCGAGCTGACCGGCATCCAGGACCTCCGGGGGCGCCCAACTTTTGTGCTCGAGTTCGAACCCAGATCAGGAAAGCTGCCGGAGCGACGACAGATGGACAAGGCATTGAACAAATCGCGAGGGCAGCTGTGGATCGACCAAGAGACCTACGAAATCGCCAAAGTGAACTTCGAGATGAAGGAACGAGTGCGACTCTGGTGGGGCATTCTCGGCAGCATCTCTGAGGTAACAGGGCAGTTCGAGCGTGAACCGGTTGCGGACGATGTGTGGCTGAACTCCAAAGTCGACATGTACTTCCATGTGCGGGTGCTGTTTAGCACATCCAGGCGAGGCCAGACCACGCTCTGGGACGAATTTGAACCTGTCCCCAACGAATAAACTCCACGCCGCCTACAGTCGTGAGGTTCTCACCGTAGTGACTGACACGCAGGACTGTTCGTTCGTCCAACGACTTAGGTGGAGTGCTGTAACCCAAGGAGGTGTCTCGTGAGGCGCACTTTTTCGATCACGTTGGCCGGACTTATCATCTCGACGCTGCTCGGTGACATTGCAGCGGCCCAAACACAATACGTTCGCTATTCCCAGAACGGCGGCACGGTTTCCTGGGGCGTCATAGAGGGTTCGACAATTCACCAACTGAGCGACGCGCCGTATTTGGAGGGTACGACCCGGACCGGTCAGTCGGTCCAGCGGTCGTCCGTAAAGCTCGAAGCTCCGGTCGACCCCAAGTTGGTGTTCATGACCGCATTCAATTTCCGCAGCCATATCAGCGGCGACCCAGCCGAGTATCCGGGGCTGTTCCTCGTTCCCGCCAACTCCATCGTTGGTCCGGAAGACCCAATCGTCAGGCCGGCTGAGTCAACGAATCTCCATTACGAAGCGGAGCTGGTGTCTGTGGTCGGAAAACGCGCCGAGAACGTGTCGGTTGAGGATGCGCCCGAGTACATCTTTGGGGTGAGCGCCGGTAACGACGTGAGTGAGCGGGTATGGCAGGCCAACGACATCCAGTGGGTCCGCGCGAAGGGAAGCCGTGGATTCAACGCGGTCGGGCCGGTCCTGGTCGAGGGCTTGGACATGAGCAACCTCGAAATCGTGGGTCGACACAACGGCGAACAGCGACAGCACGGCAACAGTTCTGACCTCATCTTCACCATGGCCCACATGCTGAGCTACATCTCAACCTACGTCACCCTCGAACCGGGCGACCTGATCTGGTCCGGCACCATGGGTAGTACCCAGGCCATGGAACCAGGTGACACTTACGAGGTGGAGGTCCAAGGGGTCGGTGTGTTGAGCAACAAGGTCGTGCAAGGCAAGTAAGACCCTCGGGGCAGGGGCCCGGGAAGTCGACACGGATGCTGACCCGCCTCCCCGCATCCCAAGCACTTGAGTTCTCTCTCGCCCGCTTGGGGTAGGCACCGCCGGAGGTCCGGCACGCCGACACTCGAGTTCACGGGTCAACAGTGTCGTCTGTCTACGCCAAGCGCACCAGCGGCCGGAACCGTCAGAGCGTCGAAAAGGAGGGGTTACTGCCGGCGGGTGACCGTATGGTCCAGATATATCCGACCGTCAATCTCAGACAGTACCGCAGTCAGCGAATAGGTTCCGTCCGCATTCTCTACGCGCACCTCAGAGGTCGCCCCCGAGGCGGCAGGCGTCGTTTCGCCCCGCAATGCTTCTCGCAACACCCGCCCCTGCATGGACGAAGGTGCATCGAGACCCAGTAGATGAAGGAACGTCGGCGCGAAATCAACGTTCCCGCTGGGCGCCTCGACCGCGACTCCTTCTCTCAGGGCCGGCCCCCTGGCCACCAGCACGTTGTGGATATCGAAGGGGCTAGAGCTACCGTGCCCGGCGACACCTCCCTGCGCTGAGGTGCCAGCGAAGCCAAACTCACCAACCGTGTCAGTCCAGTCGGCCGAGAACAAGATTTGTGCAGCTCGATCATGTCCCCATCGGGCTAGGTCGAAGGACAGGGTGCCGGGAACCCACCCCTCGTGCGCACCCGGGGTAACCGCCCTGGTGAAAATCGCGCCGACGCCCTCAGCAGCCTGCAGGGCGGCAACTACATCCTCTACCGTCCCTCGGTCGTCATCTTTGACATAGATAGCGCCCGCGCCCGCGACGATGCGGGGCGTCCCGTCATCAAGCGTGCCGGAAAACGGCGCGAGCAGTGCCTGAAGGTCCACCGCGCCCGTGTGCTCAGAAAACCCATGGTCCGACGTCACCCAGATATTTGTCGTATCCAAGAGTCCCATCGCCGCGAGGCCATCCTGAATTCGCTGGACCTCGGCGTCGAGGCGGAATAACGCCTCCGCTGTCAGCCCGTGACCAATGCCATGCTGGTGCGCGGTCGTGTCGGGATCGCTCAGCCACATCAAAGTGACCGACGGGTCAGTCTCTGTAAGGGCCACCTCCAGGAACGCATCGACGATCCAGCGATTCCTCTCATGGTTCGGCGTATCGGCCTCCGGAACCGGCCCGAGGCGCTCCACGGCCTGCTCGTAGACTGTACCGGGAAGCCCGTATTCATGGTGTAGCAAAACACCACCAGCTACCGTGTGGTTCAGTAGATACGACGATCCGCTGGAACCCGAACTCGTGACCAGCAGACGCTTTCCCGCGGTTTGGAGCACCTCCCCGAGAGTCGTCGACGTTAGTAGTGGCTCGCCGGCCGCCTCGATTCGAAGCAAGTTGGCGCGGTCACTCGTGCTAAGAAAGCCACTTGGGTCAACGTCCGGAAAAAACACCGCATTCCCCATGAGCCCATGTGTCTCAGGGTAGGCGCCCGTCGAGATCGACGAGGCGTTCACCCGTGTGACGGTTGGGTAGACGGCGTGGTGCTGGGTCATGACAACCCCCCGTTGACCCAACGCGTAGAGCGCTGGCATCAGCGACGGCGTCACGTAATCGGGTCGAAGCCCGTCGAGCACGATGAGCAGGTGGCGCTCAGACCGGACCGATGCGGGAGGCTGGCTGCCGAAGTCCACACCCCCACACGCGGTCCAAGTCAGACCACACAAGAGAATCAACAATACGGGGATAAGGCGCGAGTGTCGCATCGTTGCGCGCCGCTATATTTTAGATGGGTTTACACCCGAGGCCGGGCCTCCGGGTGTCTCGAGAGAGGAACCCAGTCAGCGCTTGACAAGGCCCACAACGAAACAGACCAGGACGACCGTGAACGGAACCACCGCACCGGCGGCGAAAAGCAAGGTGGCGAGAGAACTGGGCGCTTCCGGCGGCATTGTTAGGCTCCTAGGATGAATCGTGCAATTAACCTTGCCGATTATAGGCCAAACAGGCCCGCCCCACTCGCGAGGGCGTTAACCCAGCAGCCCCGGTAAGTTCATGCGCTGGGAAATTCCGCCCATCGACGGACAGCCGACATGCCCCGCCCTCGCGACGCGAACCTCCGAGGGGGGTCTGCACCTCGCGTCTTAATGCGACCCGAAAGGGAAAGCGGTCAGCCAGGCGCGAGCATGATCGAGATCGTCGGTGCGCAGCGAATCCGGGTTGTAGCCGCGCTCGGCGCCAAGGTAATAGCCTAGGAGTTGGAACGCGACCGCCGCCAACGGCGGCATCAGAATTTCACTAAGAGGCCCGGGCACCGCGATCACGAACGTGGCATCGGGGGCAATGGAATCGTCGCCCTCGACGACCAGCGCCAGACTGGGCGACCGGGCCGCCCGAGCCGTGCGTACGGCATCGTGCAACCGCCCGTAGGCCTTCCCTGGCGGCGCGATGACGATGCTACCGACGGTCTCCGACAACAGCGGGATAGCGTTGTGCACATACTCCGCGGGACGATACGCCTTGCAGATCAGACTGCTTTCCTCTTCGACCTTGAGCGCACCCTCACGCGCCGAGAACCAGTTCGGCCCGCCGCCGACCAGCAACAGCGCCCCCTGGTCCTTAAATGCATTGGCGATCTGGGAAACGTTCAGGTCCTCTTCCTGCAAGAATTGCGCGGCCAAATCCGGAAGGTGACCGATTGCTTCACCAAACTCCTGCGCATCGTGAGCGTCGAGCGTCCCTGTCGCCATGCCGATCTCAAGAGCTAGCAGGTACAACATCATCAATCTGGTGGTCAGCACCGACACGTCCGGGCCGCACCTTTGACCAGTCGGGAAACAGACGCTCTCGTCACAGAGCACCTCCAACGCGCTGCCCTCTGTGTTCGTGAGCGCCACGGTCAGCACCCCGAGACGGGTGGCGTGCTTAGCCGCGTCAAGGGTCTCTGCACTCCCGCCTGTAGCTGACTGGAGAATGAGCGCGGTGGGTTCATGCCCCTGCGACCAGTGATTCGTGAACTCTAACGACTCATGGCTCTCCGTGGTCCACCCGGTCCACTGGCGACACAAAAACGATCCGAACTGGGCACCGTGGAAGGCCGACCCGCATCCCGTAAAAGCCAGATGCCGTATCCCCTGTTCGACAAGACGCTGGGCCAAGGCGGCTAAGTCGGGCCGCAGCTCGAGCACGTGGCGCATCAGTCCGGGCTGATCCCGAACATCCTCAATGAGCAAGTACGGGTGCCGTTGTCTGATCTCCTCAGTGCCCCGGATGCGGGCCCACAGCGGAACTTGGGCCAGCTCGCTTTCGAGCCAGGCAGGCATCGGGTCCTCCAACGTCGGCGGTGTAGCGTCAGGATGGCGATCGAGTAACTTCCTCGCCCAGGCAGGCAGTGTGGGTGTCATTGGTCAGTACCGGGAAGCAGAGTCAAACCGCGGTCCATCGCAACGGTGCGGCGGTGCATCTTACTACGCTGCTAGCATAGGAGACTCTGGGTCATAGGTCCGAGAAACGAGCTTGGTTGGTCAGCGCGGAGCGGCGGGAGACCGGCGGGTCACAGGTCATCCCCTGGCTCAGGCTCTCCTCCCATGGGCCACAGCTCCACACCGAACACCTAACTCCCCTGACCGGGCGCGCAATCGTCGAGAGAGCAGGAAAGCGGCCGGAACACAAAACATTACGTGTCCGGCTCATCGCTAAATTACGCCGCCCGCTGGGGAGCGTTACAATTCCCTAGACCTCTGGCGCGACGAGACCCACCCGGGACGGCGGTCTCAGAATCGCACTCCTCGCTTGGTCATTAGATGACCAGGATCGGGTGCCGTCACCGATCGATACAAGTTCGTGAGCCGACGAGTGCCCGCTCCACCCACCCACCTAGCTCGCGGCCTGCTGGGAAGTTTGCCCCACTTCCGTCGAGATCCTCTCGGCCTCTTACTTCGCAGCCTCCGAGACTACGGCGACGTGGTGCGCTTCCGGATGTTCACCTGGTCGCTCATTCTCGTCGCCCACCCGCAACACGTCCGCCGCGTACTGCAGGAGCATGCCGCCAACTACAACAAGCAAACTCGAGGGTTTCAAGTGCTGCGCACATTCCTTCGAGAAGGTCTGCTGACCAGCGAGGGCGAGCATTGGCTGCGCCAGCGGCGCATCCTGCAACCTGGCTTTCACCATGATCGGATCGCCGGTTTTGGGACCACGATGACGCGGGCGACCGAGGACCTAGTGAATCGGTGGTTGCGTGCCGGGACCGACACAGTCGATATCACCGCCGACATGATGCGGTTGACGCTGCGGATTGTGGGAGAAACGCTCCTGAGTGCCGATGTCAGTCAGGAATCCGACCGCGTCGGGCGGGCGCTACACGTCGCGGTGCACGCTGCGAACGACGCCATCGGCCAGGTCATCGCCCCGCCCGCATGGTGGCCCAGTCAACGGAACCGGGCCCTGCGCGACGCCCTGCAGACACTCGACGCGGTGATCCTCGACATCATCAGCGCTCGCCGCCGCGCCGACGAGCCAACTGATGACCTACTGTCGATGTTGATGCAGGCCCGCGACGAGAACACCGGCTTGGGCATGAGCGACGCACAGCTACGCGACGAAGCAATGACGATCTTCCTAGCCGGACACGAAACGACGGCTATCGCGCTTGGCTGGACATGGCACCTGCTGGCAACCCACCCTGACGTCAGACGACGTGTCGAAGAAGAGGTGGATGCGGTGCTGGGCCAGCGCCAACCCATGGTCACAGACCTGCAGCAGCTCTCATACATCGAACAGGTCGTGAAGGAATCAATGCGGATCTACCCTCCGGCCTGGGCAATCTCCCGCTGTGCAATTAAAGACGACGTCATCGGTGGGTTCCGAGTTCCGGCTGGGTCAACTATCCTTATCAGCCCCTATGTGACGCATCGCCACCCCGAGTTCTGGTCAGATCCGGAGCGGTTCGACCCCGATCGATTCGACCCGACGCGCTCCGTCGAACGACCACCGTTCGCTCATTTCCCGTTCGGTGGAGGGCCTCGCCAATGTATCGGTAACAGCTTCGCGATGATGGAACTAGTGCTCGTAGTAGCGACGATCACCCAGCGCTGTCGGTTGGACCTACCACCCGGTGGGAACGTCGTCGGCACCCAACCTTCCATCACCTTGCGTCCAGCAGAGTCGATCCGCATGCACGTGAGCGCTCGTTAGAGACACAATCGAGCCGAGTCAAGAACCTAGCGGGCAAGGCGGCTGGCGCGGTCGAAAAACCCGGGGGTATTGAGCCGAGCACACACGTCAAAGAATGCGGGTCGCGGACCAGCCCACCGCAGATCGTCCACCGATTCGAATAGCTCGGCGGTGGTGCGTAGGGTGGCGAGATCACGGAACTGTTCCGCTAAGTCGCGATGAGCCGCCAACTCGTTTGCTAGACGGGTCGCACCTCGGACGGTGACATCCCAGGTCGACGGATCGTCAGGAATAGCCTCGAGACGTAAGTAGCGACCGAGTACGGTCGCGGCCGATTTAGCGCCCCAGCCGCGGAGCCCAGGAAATCCATCGGCGGCGTCACCGACCAGCGCCAGATAGTCCGGAATCGACGCCGGCGGCACCCCGAACTTCCCCAACACTCCACCGGCATCGCGCAGAACCCCGGCACGTCGGTCGAATTGCACAACTCGTTGGTCGAGGACACACTGCGCAAGATCCTTATCCGGCGTACAGATGAAGACCTGTTCGACCCGAGCGTCCCCACAAGCGGCGCGGGCCGCAGACGCCAACCCGTCATCCGCCTCGAGTTCGACCATCGGCCACACACACACGCCCAGCGCCTCGAGTGCATCCTCCACCAGGTGAAATTGCCCGGAGAGCGTTGGGTCGATCCCCTCGCCGGTTTTATAGCCAGGCCACAGCTGGTTACGGAACGATTCCACGACATGGTCAGTCGCCACGCCGAGGTGCGTAACGTCCTCTTCGAGCATGCTGAGCACTGAACCAACGACTCCACGAACAGCCCCCACCTCGACCCCGTCCACATCAGCAGCAGACGGCATTGCATAGAAGTGGCGGAACAGCTCGTAGGTTCCGTCGATCAAAAACACGTTCACCTAGACCCCCTCGACCCTGGTTAGGCTTCGACTACTCAGTTAGGTGCAGTTCCAGCCGACGCAGTGCCATGCCTAGCAACCGCTGATCGTCACTCAGCCCGAGCTCAGCTGGACTGACGGCCTCCGAGACACGGAGTCCCACTCGATTCATCCCAGTCTTCCAAATCGCGGCAGGTGCCTGCCAAGCATAGGTTTGGACGTCGCGCGTCATCAACACTGGCTCCAGCGCGGCACCGTTGACCACGAGTGTCAGCGTGACAGGTGCGTCGGTGAGGTCCACGACCGCGGCCGAAGCCTCAACCACCACGCGCACGACACCGACCCGGACAAGCTGAATCAACAGTTCGGTTTCCGTTCCGTTCGACCAGCGGAACCGGCCACGTCCGTCTCGCTCAAGGCCGTGCCAACCCCAACCAAGGACATCGAGGTCGGCCATGGGCACCGAACTCTGACGCGGACCCCCAACGTCGAATCGAGGCTCGCCAGACACGAGGCCGCAGACATCCATTTCGGGATGCTCTGATCTCGGCCCGTCGTACCGCGCGTAGGCAAACGCGGGGGCCTCACCAAAATCGACCACGACTGGACCCGGCCCTCGGGCCTCGAATTGCTGGACGACCGGCGCTCCAATGATCACCGAAACGTCAGGCACACCGTCAGCCTCCAACTGAAGTCCGACATCATCCGGACGCTCCGGGTCCAAGAGGAGACTACGCGCAGACACCACCGTCGCAGACTCCGGCGGCCCAATCCGAAGGGCGCGATCCGTCCGAGCGCTCGTGTAAAGC
>DQEK01000363.1:0-8167 GCA_003533545.1 Acidobacteriota bacterium
CCGCCCGCCACGCTGCGACACGAAGCGTGCAAATGTTTCGACCGCTCGCCCGCTGGGCGAGCTAACAACCAGAGCTGACTCCCGGAGCCGGACGGCAACACCGAGCTCGGCCAATGTCGTGTTCCAGAACTCGATCGCCTCCCGAGTTTGTGTAATCCGCGCGTCGTCGGCCTGCTGTACCACGATGACCACTCGGCGCTCAACCACCTGACCCGCAATCAATGGCACCGGCAGCACAAAAGCGGCGAGAGCAGAAAAAGCGAGTCTGGTGACCTTGGTCATCGTTGAACCAGCAACGCCCATCGAGCCGATCGCCATCGAAAAACCCAACTCTGACGGCAGTTCGTTACCGGTTAATAACGGAAAAGATACCGCAGCTTCGTGAAAATTGCTCGGTTGGTTCGCCGCAGATCTGTAGTGAAGAACAGCCGGTCATCAAAACCATCTCCGTCGAGGTCGCCTTCGAGTTGGTCTGCTTGACGATAGTGGTCGTCGTAGCCAAAGTAGAACACCGTGCCGGCGTTGACCCGATAGGTGAATAGGATGTTGAAATCCAGGTCTTTGTTGAACGTGTTGTATTCGGTAATGTTGCGCATCAGCAGCCGGTCAGTGAACGTGAGTACGCTTTGGGCTCGGTAAATCTCAACATTAAAGACGTCACCTTGGAGTCCCCGCGTATCAACCAAGCGGCTGGTGTTGACCCCGACTCGCGAACTGAATCGAGCGAAAGGGCGTAGCGTGGCGCTGACCCTGCTGCGGCTCCCGTTTCCGAGGAACGGGTTGTCGATGTCGAAGAAAATTTGATCGCCTCGGTCGTAACTGACGTTGATATCCAGCGCCCGATTGCTGGAAACTCCACCGCTGACGCCGTATTCCGTCTTGAAAAAATTGAGCCCGCCGAACCGCTCCATGTCCCGGTCAGCACTGGCGCTGAACCGGATGCTTTTGGCGAAATCGAAATTTAATCTGAGCCCAGCGTTCTCGTCGTCGAGAACGCCGTCGAAGTTCCAGTTCCGGCCGTAGCTCACCCGCGGTCCCCAGTTGATCAGCCACGTTTCCGGCCACCAGCGGTAGCTGAGGTTACTGACGATGTGACGCTGGTCGACCCGGCGGACGAAACCAACCTCGGTGTCGAAGTCCGGCGAAATTTCGTATGCCGCAGCAAACCAACTGAGGTTGCGCCCGTTGTCGCGAACACTCACATCGTAGACATGGCCGGTCCGCTCTAGCCCATCAAGGTCACGATGCTGTGACCCGATCATACGGAAGTTGGTGGACATCGTCTGCGAGAGGCGGAAACTACCGTCGATACCACCCAGCTTGCTGCTGCTGTCCAAGAACTCCCGGTCCGTGAAAATCGCACCCAAGTGCGACTCGGAATAGACGTCGTACTTCACGCGGCCGATGAAGTTCTGCGCCGTCTCGCCAAACCTCGCATCGGTGAGGTCTTCTAGGTTGCCGGGTGCCTCATCCTCGGCGGTCAGCACACCGACAGCAAACCGACCAGCCTTGCCGGTCAGCTTGGCGCCCCACGTCGGGTCAACAATGGTCCGAGTGTGCACGAACGTCACTGGTCCCGGAAAGTCAAAGATTTCAGCTCCCTCGACGAAGAACGGCCGCAGTTCGCTGAAGAACAGCGGAAACCGTCGGTTTATCTCGATTTGCGGGCGGTCCGACTCGATCTGGGAAAAGTCGGGATTGAAAGTAACATCGGCCGTCAGGTTCGAGGTCACGCCATATTTAATGTTCAAGCCGGCCTGCGGGTCGGTGTCTTGGTTGACGAACCCGCCGGTGGAGGTATCGAGTGACCCGAACTGGATCGCGGTGAAAGTCGGTAAGAATTCCAAATTGCGGCTGGTGGAAAAATCGGTCATCCCTTGCATCAATCCCATCTGACGGTGAAACCCAGCCACGTCGCGGGACATCGGAGCCCACACGGCATTCTCCTCATTCTTGCTCTTGATCTCGCGAACGATCTGGAACCCCCATTGATGCGGCACGCCCGGTCCACGTTGCGGATACCGGAGGCTCTTGAACGGGATCGCCATCTCCGCGGTGTAGCCGTCATCGACAATCTGGGTCGCGCTATGGAACAGGGCATCCCACGACCGATCGGCATAGGGGATCGCTCCACCACGTCGATTCCCACTTGAGGTGACGATGCCGTCACCCTGCACGTTGAACGCATTCACATCGAAATCATAGGCTCGCTGCTGGTCGAGGAACGTGTCGATGTAGATAGTCATCAAGTCGTCCATCGAAGCGGTATCGCGGTCGACCCGATTGGCGCGCATGATGCTCGGATCGGAGTAGTGAACATAGAATCCGAAGTAAATGTGCTCGTTGTCGTAAGTGATGTAGACCTCCGTGTCTTCCGTCGCAGGAGCCCCTTCAAGAGGCGCCTGCTGCGTGAACTCAGTGAGCGTCGCAGCGTTCCGCCAAGCGGCGTCATCAAGCCGGCCGTCAATGTCAGGAGCCGTCTCGGCACGTGTCGGGCGCACCGTGGGGCGACCGGGGACGAGCCCGGCCTCAGCGACGGCCAGTGGCGCCGCCCCGATGTCCGGCTGCGTGCCCGGGGGCACCACCGCCGGAGCCAGAAGCGCAGCAGCGGGCGCAGGGGCACCCTCATTGGGAGGGGTGGGAGAGGACACGATACCCGGCTCGGCGGCGGCCCTCAGCGCTGGCGCCAGCGGAGCGGTCGCCGCGACGCGAGCAACCGACTCGAACGTCGGGCCGAGTTCGACCAGAAGCTGGTCCTGCAAGGCGAAAATCTCGTCTTGGGCGCCCTCAATCTGCACCGTCCTGCGCGTAGCTCCTGACTGCACATCGACGAGGCGCGCAATGATCTGTACCTCATCGCCAGTACGCTGGATGGTGCCGAGAATGACCCAGCCAGCCCCAAGGCGCCGACCGACCGTGACCGGGTCGCGATCAATCGTCGCCGTAGCATCCACGACACCGAGCGTCCCCAATCGTTCGAGCTCGGAGATCAGGGTCTCGGCGATACCAGCACCAACCCAGTCGTCCGCCGTCGAGCCTGACGGATCGGCAAACCGGAGCACCGCGACGCTTCTCCGATCGACCTCCGCGGGTTCCCCGACCGAGGACGGCGCCTGCGCGGCAACGATGTCACCGCCACCCAGCAGCAGAGACCACACGAGCAATGGGTGCACCGGCCTGGTGCCTCGCAAAGCGTGCAGCAGTTTCGTTAGAGCAGAACTCGTCATGTAGATCTGAGCATCAGGACTGAGCACGTCTTCCTCGGCGTCCGGAAGACGGGAGGGGCCGCATGCAAACCCGTGAGAGCGGTCTGTTCGCTTCGACAACCGGAACGCGATCCTACCACCAGCAATGAGGTGGGGCTTCGATGCCGGGCAGAACTCAGTACTGAACGAACGCGAACAACTGCTGGCCGGCCGCCACCAACACATGCTGGCGCTCGTCAATTAGGTAGGTTTGAGGCGCATTGGAGATATTGCCGATACGCGTATTCCAGAGAAGGTCTCCGTTAGCGGCGTCAAACGCCACGAAATTACCGCTTCCGTCGCCGGTGAACACCAAACCGCCGGCTGTCGTCAGTACGCCGGCCCCACCGCCTCCACCACTCGGCCAGGCGTGGCGCCAAGTCGTGTCGCCAGTGCGGTAATCGATGGCCGACAATGCGTTGCCACCCGACCCGACGGTTACGCGATCCTTGCCACCGAGCCCCATCGACCCGCGCGGGTCGGGATCAGTCAGATATAGCAAATTGAACCCGTTGTTCTCCTGCGTGTAGAACAGCCCGGTATCCGGGTTGAAAGCCGGCGGCTGCCAATTAGCAACGCCACCCTCCACGGGAGACACAAGTGCCCCTGGGATGAGCGCCTCTTTCGCCGGATGGGGATTCGGCGACCCACTCTCTCGGATATGACTCGCCCAGTTCGACGTCGCGCCGTAACGCGCCGTAACGACGTGCGCCCCGGTCACCCGATCAACCGTGAAGAAGTACCCGTTGCGCGCCGCCGTCGAGACGAGCTTCCGGGGCACGCCGTCGACGACCCCATCGATCAAAATCGGTGTCTGTGCCGAATCCCAGTCGTGGGTGTCGTGGGGCGACGTCTGGAAGTACCATGCCATCTCGCCGGTATCGACGTCGACCGCGATCAAGGTGCAGGTGAAGAGGTTGTCGCCACGACGCGCGACACCGGTGTACCCAGGCGTGGGGTTACCGGTACCGAAGATGTAGTAGTTCGTTTCTGGATCGTACGACCCCGGCACCCAGACCTGGCCGCCACCGTGCATAGCGGCGTCGAGACTGGGCCAGGTGTCTATTCCAGGATCATCCTCGCTCATCGGAACGGTGTAGAACCTCCACTGGAGCTCGCCTGTCTCCGGATCGAACGATTGGAGGAAACCCGGCGCGTCTAAGTCATTCCCGGTGCCCACGAGCAGGTGGTCGCCAACGACGATTGGCGCCATCGTGGAGAAGTACTGTTCTTCGAAACTCGCGATCTCGGTGTGCCAACGTTCTTCCCCAGTTTTTGCATCGAGCGAAACAAGGTAGTTGTCGACCGTTTCGAAGATTAGCGAGTCACGCCACAGTGCCGCGCCACGGTTCCCAATGTGCGGCCCGCCCCGGGTCTTCCAAAAGTAGTGCCACCGCTCCCCACCGTCACGTACGTCGAGCGCCCACACATGGTCGGGTGCCGTGACGTACAGCAAATCGCCGACCTGCAGAATGGACCCTTTGATCCGTTGTGACCCAATCGTGAAGTCACCCTCCCCCTCGCCACCGGTGAAGTCCGGCGCATTAGCGCCCTCAAGTGCAGGCATGCCCGAATCGAGCGTTCGTGTCCAGGCGAGCGTCAACTGTTGCACATTGTCGATGTTCACCTGGGTCAGCTTGCTATAGCGACGCCCGCTGTAATCCCCGGAGTACGTGGGCCACGAATTCTCCAGCGGCGCCAAGAGTGATGCCGGGTCAAGCCCTCCCCCTTGGGCGACCGCCATAGGCGGGGAGGCCAACGGCACAGCAAACAGAACAAGGAGCAGTAGTCTCATTGCAGGGTAACCAGATAAGCGGTGACGTTGTGAATGTCGGCGTCACCATAGAGTGGCAGCATGTCTCGGTGAGCACCCATCGGGTCATCCACTTCCACCAACGGGGTATCGCCCCGGCGACTGAACGAGCGATGGCGCCCGTCGGCATCGGTCAGGACCACGAGGAAATCGTTTAGCCGTTCGAGCTGCCCGGAGACGCGGTTGCCAGGCGCCTCCGTCACGGTCACGGTGATCGGTGGGCGCTCGGCATTGCGCGCACCACCGCGAACCCACGTGTCCTGCAGTTCCTTCGGTGTATCTATCCGCGTCGCGATACCCTCAAGATCCCCCGTCGGCGAGTGGCAGGGCGCACACTTGTCGGCGAAGTAAGCCTCACCAGCCGCTGCGTCCCCCACGAGAATATCGAGCGCGACCTCCTCCCCGGGAGGAGGACCGCCTTGTCGCGATGCTGTCCCGAGCACATCATGCACGTACTCGACAACCGCATGCAGATCGTCTTCGGAAAGATTTTGCGGCGGCATAGCAGAGCCGCCGACGCCGGTTTGACCATCGCGGATCACCGGCCCCATCAAATCTCCGCGGTCATCCCTCAGAACGAGCCCGGAACGCAGCAGGTTTGGACCGCCGAGATCGCCACCACGGAGATCTACTCCGTGGCACGCGCGACAGCTGATGCCGTAGACGGCACGTCCACGCGCGACGATCTCCGCGTCGCCCGGCTCACGCTGCAGGGCCGGATAGGGCCGCTGGGATCGCTCCTGCTGTCCCGCCTGCGCCGGCGACGGCCCCACGATCAACAGTGCGGCCAGCCCCACCAGGGTTCGGACATTTAACCGCGCCGAGACAGCCTTGAGCATGGTGGGAGACATCCTTGAGTCGTATGAATCCGTGGTGCCACGGAAGTCGCCCCTAACGGCCCGCTGACCGCTCGGACAGTAGGATGTTCGACATTGCGTAGTTTCCCTCGTGACACGCATACTCGTAGATGATGTAGTCGTCGAGCCGCGGCATGGGACGCACGGCGGTCCAGGGTTGCGTGTAGACTGCCGCGTCTTCGATAGTGAACTGGTAGTCAATCAACTCATCGCTCACACGACGAAACCGCTCGACCGCCTTCGTAGCCGGAGAGGACGGGAACCGGTGGGTCGTTTGGGTACTGAAATTCGCCGTCTCCACCACCAACGTGTCCCCCTCCCAATACGCACGCGAGTCGCCGTTCCACTGTCGGATGCCATTGGCAAGCTGCGGCCGGTCGTCGAGCGGGATAATTCGTACGTCGTGGATGTTCTCTACCCGAATCGCCACGTAATCTGGCGTTTGCAGGATGTGATAGGTGTTGTTGTACCCAGTGGAGATCGGCGGCACCCCGTGATACGTGATACATCGGTCCCAATTGGACCGGTCAAGCCAAGAGTCGGCCGGGTGCGCTCGCGAGTATGCCCGCTGCGCAGTCTGGCGGTCTTCCGTGTCCGATCTCGTCGGCAATCGACCGCTAGACGGGTCGACGATCAACGACGTGCGGAGGTCAGAACTGACTTCGCCACGGTCAAACCACAACGCGTTGTACGACCCGACGCTACCCGGTGCGTCGGGTTGGTCCTGCGTCACAGCGAAGTTTCGCTGCGCCGCCTCTTCGGCCGTAAAGAACTCCTTGTCCGCCATCGCCGTCGGCCGCTGCAGCGGCGTCAGCGACGCGTAGGACCAAGTGCCTTGCAAATCCGGGTCACCCCACGGGGTCTTCGGTGGACCGTCCTGGCCCGCGGCCAGCCCGGGCACTAGTATTCCGACACTCACCACCGCCACGAACATCACGCTCATGTTCCTGCGCATCTGAGCCTCCCTCACTGTACCGACCGCAGTAGCTCCTACCCGTCTGCTCGCACAGAACGGTGTCATCCGCACCTCCGCCACCAGATGTTGATTTAGACGCCGGACTATACCACTCGGACCCATTCAAAGAAGGTTCTTCGCGCAGTCCGCCATCGCAAATATCTCGTCAGTCGTATGGCTCCCAGTCGAACTAGTTCGACAGTTCGTTCTTCAGCCACGCCAACAGCGCCGGCTCGAGATCCGGATTCTTTTCGAACATCGGCAGCCCGTGCTCAGTGCCTTCGTAGATCTTCGTGGTCGAGTTCGGATGCTGCGAACCCGCAACTGCCCCACGGAGTGCATCGGCCACCCCACGGGTCACGGGATCGTCCTCGGTAGCCGCACCGAAGACCGCTAGGCCCGGCTTCGCGGCCATATTCTGCACGGCCGTCTCGCTCGGCGGGCTCGAGAGTAGCATCAAGGCCTGGACCCCTTCCTTCCGGGCCGCTAGATCGCCATTAATCATCCCTCCACAACTCGCACCTCCGACCCCCATTCGCGACCGATCTACACCAGACTGAGCCGCGAGATACTCGAAGGCCATGTCGGAATCGCCTGCCGATTTCTGCAAGAGGGTGGGAAACCCGCCAGACATCCCCTCACCGCCGCTGTCACCAAATCCGCGGAGGTCCAAAGTCAGCACATGGATGCCGGCGCTGACGAGTTCCGCGGTGATTCCGGCCCACGACTTCCGATCCATGTTGCACTGATGAATGAGCAACATCCCGGGACCCGGACGCCCAGGGGAACTGTAGGTCGCTTTCAAGGTCACGCCGTCGGCGGCCTTGAGGTCGACGTCCATCGACTGCGCGGACACGGGCATAGCCAACATGAGACCAACGAGAGCGACGCCGAAAATTGCAGTGGCTTTCATGACTCCTCCTTGGTACGGAGACGACGGCCCGTCACCGCAAAAATCCGTCGGCACGGGGACAACGCCATGCCCAGTAAGACACAGCAGGGGCTATCTAGAACGATCCATTATAGCGGTGCCGAGTCGGCGTTAAACAATTCTGAGGCCACCGCACAACAACCACAAGACTGGTCCGCGTCCGTTCTCCCCGCCGTGCCCAGATACACCGGATTGCGGGGGTGCTCATTCGCGCTGTACATTCCTCGGGTGACCACGCCGTGCCACCGAGGAGCTGTCGCGGGAATGTGCGTCCTCGCGGTGACGATTGCGCTGGGTCAGGCGCCTCGTCGGGAGCTAGGTTCGCAACCGTTATTGCCCGACCCACCCTATGGCTACGAAGGCACT
>DQEK01000363.1:8556-9235 GCA_003533545.1 Acidobacteriota bacterium
CGCCGGCCAGCAACCCTACAACCAACGCGGGGGCCACGCTGGGGCGGGTACTTTTCTACGACACTCGGCTATCGGCGAACGACACGGTGTCGTGTGGTTCCTGCCACCTGCAGCAGCACGGCTTCTCAGACCCTCGACGATACAGCTTGGGATTCGACGGGCGCTCCACCCGACGTCACGCTATGAGCCTCACCAACGCACGATACTACGCGCGCGGACGGTTCTTCTGGGACGAGAGGAGCACGAGCCTCGAGGCGCAGGTCCTGGAACCGATTCAGGACCCGATCGAAATGGGCCTGTCCCTTGACGCAATGCGGGAAAAGCTGGCGCGGGTACCGTTTTACCGACCGCTGTTCGAACGTGCGTTCGGCACCACGGAAGTCACCGTAAATCGGGTTTCGAGAGCACTCGCCCAGTTCGTACGCGCGCTGGTGTCGGCGGGGGCTCCCTATGACCGAGCTCGAGCCGCCGGGCGCCCAGGCTCAACCGCGTTCAATGCACGACTCTCTGCGACGGCACGCCTTGGGCATCAGCTCTTCGTCACAGCACCCAGCCCCGGGGTGCGCGGCGGGGGCTGCTCGCGTTGTCATGTCGGTGACGCACAGATCAGTCTGTCCCCGCGCAACATCGGACTCGATCCCGACGGCACCGGCGACCCGGGAGCCAACGATGGACGTTT
>DQEK01000040.1:0-3006 GCA_003533545.1 Acidobacteriota bacterium
TACCGCAGGCCCCCGGACCTCGCCAACAATTAGGTCCATCCGTCGCACCGTAGGGTCATCTCCACCGGCATTCGCCTCGTCGGGGTCGGTGAACTGTATCTTCACTTCGATTGACGAGCCGGCGGCAACCGCCAAGGTACCGCCGATCCCAGCCTGTTGGGCTCCGCCGTCCACTGTGACGTCGAGGCTCGTGATCAAGCCGCCGGCCGACGCAAAGATGCGGCCGCTCCGGAGCCCGTCAAGCACATCCTCGTACGTGGGCCGAGCTAACACATAGGTCTTATGAAACTCACCCGGCCAAAAGTCCGACCCTTGCCGAACGGGGTCGGTGTAATGAAAATGTGAATCGGAGCCAGCGACAATCCAGAATCGTCGGCCCTCTCCGAGCAGCGAATCCCACAGCCCGCCAACAATGGCGGTCATCTGATCAAAACCTCCCAGTGTGGGAGCATCGGGATTGCGGTACCCACCCCGGGCATTCGGTCGCTGCCCGGAGCGGACAGGACGCCGACCGCCGTCGGGAGCAAGAGTTGCCGCCTGGTGTCCCGGCGCCCCTGACATGCCCTGATATACCTCCGGAGCCAGGTCGTGATTCGCCCGAAATTCCCTGGGCTCGTCGAGTCCGTAGACTCCGATAGCCGTCGCAGACCTGGACGGGTGATTCGCGAAAAGCAGCGGCAACCGAGCAAGCGTCCGGAGATGGGTCAGGGCTGCTATACGCGCCGACTCCGACCGCCGCCACGGATTTGGGGGCAAAGCCCAATCCTCATTGGCGTCAAACTGTCCCTCGATCTCGTAGAGAATTGCCGCCTCATCCTCAGCGTTCGGAACAATCAGCGTGTGGTGGTCCATGCCCGGCATGTTCAATTCCATACCGTAAAACTGCAGCACACCCGGTACCAACTCGCGCGACAGGGTCAACTCCCGATGGGCCTGATCTAAGTTCAGCTTCGCATGGTTCGGACCACCGTGGTCCGTAGTGACCATCCAGCGCAAACCGAACTGGTGCGCCATCGCGGCGTTGCGAGGCGTGGAGTATGCGGCATCTTGCCCCTTGAGCGGCGTTGGCGGAACACGGCTGCGATCGTAGCCAGAGCTCCAGTGACTGTGGATGTGGGAATCACCTGCCAACCACGCGCGATCGGCCGCCGGTGCACACAGCGCTGTCGCCGCTATCGACACCAGCAATAGTGATCGCGGCCCTCGGGATGACACGAACCACAACGCGCGCGTAGCCATTTGTCCGATCAGTTGATCAGCGAGAGTCAGACCCGCCGGGCGACAGACGGTCGGCACGACGGGCGCCACGCATGGTGTTCCTCATGCCGTAGTTACCTTCGTGGCAGGTGTATTCGTAAAGTTGCTGCTCGGACCTCTGCATGGGTAATTCGACTGTCCAGGGCCGGACCCAGGTGGTTGCGTCATCGACCGTGAACACGTATTGAATGGCGTCGTCGGCAACCCGTGTAAAGCGCTCCTCCACATGAAGCTCGGTCCCCGACCCCTGAAACCCTGTCTTGTCCGTAAAATTTGCGGTGTCAACGACCAGCGTGTCGCCGTCCCACCGACCGACGGAGTGCCCGGGCCATTGACGAATCCGCTCTGAGACATGGCCGCGACCGTCGGTTGGAATGATGCGCGGCGGGTTATTCGCCATCTCGGGAAACAACACCACGTAGCCGGGAACCTGAAAAATCTGATAGAGGTCATTGTACGGTGGCGGCATCATTGGCGGCCCTTCGTGGTTCCAGACCAAACATCGTTCCTGGGCGGGCCGGTTCTCGTAGCTATCGAAACCTCGGGCCTCGTTGCGTCTGGCCGCCCGAACACGCGCCTCATCGGTCCGCTGCGGAATACGTCCGTTGGCAGGGTCAACAATGAGCGAGGTCCGCCGGCTGGACAACCCTTTTGGTTCCAACGTTCGAAGCCAAACCGAATTGTCATAATGGGTAGGATCGGCCTGGGTCGTGGCTCTCGTCCGGCGCTGCTCATCCTCTTGGTTCAGAGCGTCAGCAAACGCGCGGCCACGCAGCGGGTCGACACCCGGCGCAGTAAGCACCTCTGCAAGCGCCGCGGCCTCCTCCTCTGTCAAAAACTCGCGGTCAGCGAACTGCTCAGGACGTTGGAGCGGCGTAAAGGTCTGCGTCGTCCAAACCCCTTGGAGATCGGGACGACCGTCCGGGGTACGCGGTGTAACCCACGCCCCCGATGTTTGGGACCAGGCGACAACAGGGGTGACAGCGACCACAGCCACCACCAAGAATGCAATGCGCTGCATAGATTCCCTCCTGGTAGCTCCCAGCACGGAAGGCGTACCCAAGAACTCCGCTACCGCACACTAGAAGCCATTTGATTATACCGGCTGGGCCCGACGCCCAACGAGATCCGTGCGGCACTACAATAGAGGTCATCACGAATCGCCATGAAACAATTGTTGCCCCTAGCTACGGCTTGCTCTGCTTTCATCACCCTCTCTGCCGCCACGTCGGTCGTCTTCACCGACATAACCGACGTCGCCGGCATACGCTTCACCCACAACAACGGGGCGTTTGGGGAGAAGTACCTACCGGAAACGTTCGGATCAGGCATCCTGTGGCTTGACGTGAACGCCGACGGCTGGCAGGACTGCCTCCTGCTCAACGGCACGAATTGGCCGGAACGAGACGGTCCCCCGACCCACGCCGCACTTTATCGAAATGAAGGCAACGGAACGTTCACTGACATCACCGCCGGATCCGGACTCGACATTCCCATCTATGGCCTAGGCGGGTCCGCCGCCGACTTCGACAATGACGGATTCGTCGACGTTTATCTCACTGCGCTCGGAATGAATCGGCTCTTCAAAGGACGGGGAGACGGCACATTCAGCGATGTGACTGAGACGGCCGGTGTCGGTGACTCTGGTTTCTCCACCAGTGCCCTCTGGGTCGATTACGACAAAGACGGCCACCTTGATCTATTCGTCGGCAACTACGTCGAATGGTCGCCAGATACCGACCTGTTTTG
>DQEK01000040.1:3396-6572 GCA_003533545.1 Acidobacteriota bacterium
ACACTCTTTCGAAATCGAGGCGATCAGACATTCGAAGATGTGACCACCGCAGCTGGTGTACGAAGCCCGTCATCCAAAGTCCTCGGAGTAGCGATGTTGGACTTCGACGACGACGGTTGGATGGACCTGTTCCTTGCCAATGACACCCAACCCGACCAACTTTTTCGGAACGGCGCCGACGGCACCTTCGAGGATATCGGGGTACTCGCCGGTGTGGCATTTAGCGAAACGGGGGTCGCTCGAGCCGGCATGGGGGTGGATGCGGCGGACTACGACCGATCCGGACGACCAGACCTGATAGTCGGCCACTTTTCGACTGAGATGATGGCGTTATTTCACAACGAAGGCAGCGGCCTCTTCATCGACGAAGGTCCCCGCTCGGCCATAGGCCGGGCAACGTTACTGACCCTGACGTTTGGATGCTTCTTTTTCGATTTCGACCTCGACGGCTGGCAGGACATCTTTGCCGCAAACGGGCATGTGGCCGACGATGTGGAGCGGGTACAGACCAGAATCAGCTATGCCCAACCCCCGCAACTCTTCCACAATGTGGAGCGTGGTCGGTTTGAAGAAATCGCCCCGCTCGACGGCTCCGCCTTGAGCACACCAATGGTCGGCCGGGGCGCCGCCTACGCCGACGTAGACAACGACGGCGACCTGGACGTCTTGGTGACAGCGAACGGAGATGTGGCTCGACTGTTCCGGAACGATGGCGGCAATCGTAATCAGATGCTGCGGATACGAACTGTGGGGACCGCTTCCAACCGGAACGGCATCGGCGCCCGTGTCGAAGTCTCTGCTGCAGACGGCATCCAACGGCAGCACGTGAGAACCGGCTCCAGCTATCTGTCGCAAAGCGAACTACCTCTTACATTCGGACTCGGAGAGTCGGCGTTGGCCAGCGTGCGTGTCGTCTGGCCGAGCGGCCAGACAGACACCATAGATAGTATTTCCACCGGCCAGATGATCGTGATAACCGAGGGCGACGGCATCACCGAGACCTCGCCAATCGCAACCGGGAGGTAAGATGCGCCGCCCAACCGGTCTCCGGTCAACCCTCATCGCTACCTGCCTATTGCTCAGTCAGACCACAGGGTTGCTCGGACAGCGCGACCTACGCGAGTTGCGAGACCGCGCCGAAGAGGGGAACCCCGCTGCCCAGTTCAATCTTGCCCGTCTCTACGTCTCCGGCACTGGGGTGCCCCAAGATGACCTTGAAGCGGTGCGTTGGTACCGACTCGCCGCCGCTCAGGGGCACACCGCGGCCCAGCACAATCTTGGACTGCGCTATGACCTCGGCAGTGGCGTCGACGAAGATGACGAGGAAGCCGTCCGATGGTACCGACTTGCGGCCGACCAGGGACACTGGGAGGCGCAGTTCAGACTGGGACGGATGTACGCCGATGGCACGGGGATTGAACGGAACGACGCGGCTGCAGTGGACTGGTATCGGCGGGCGGCCGACCAGGGCCATGCGGAGGCACAATACAGCCTAGGGCAGATGTACTTCAACGGGCGGGGCGTTGCGCGTAACCGAGCAGAAGCGGCCCAGTGGGTCACCCGCGCGGCAAGGCTCGGCAACTCTACAGCCCAGATCACGCTCGCAAGCATGTACGAGCGGGGCGCCGGTGTTCCAGTGGACGAAGCACTCGCGTTTCGGTGGTACCACCTCGCAGCTGTTCAGGGGGACCCAACCGCTCAAGTCACACTCGGATACCTCTATGACGCCGGCACTGGTGTCACCGAAGATGACGAGGAGGCGATCCGATGGATCCGGCGGGCGGCCGACCAGTCAAACGCGGAGGCGCAATTCGCCTTGGGCAACATGTATCTGAACGGACGTGGCGTAGCACCTGATCCATCGGAAGCGGTGCAGTGGACGCGACTGGCAGCCGAACAGGGGTTGCCGCGAGCTCAATTCAATTTGGGAATGAGCTACGACACCGGCACCGGCGTTGACCCTGATCCCGCTGAGGCTGCACGCTGGTTCCGTCGAGCGGCGGAACAGGGCGAGGCCACCGCCCAGCAGAACCTCGGCGTCATGTACGCCAACGGCGACGGAGTTCCGAGAGACTTCGTTACCGCACACCAGTGGTTAAGCCTTGCCACTGTCTCGCTAGAGGGGGCGAGCCAAGCGACCGCGACCGGCTATCGGGACATCGTAGCGCAACAATTGAGCCCTGCCCAGTTAGCCGAAGCGGAGCGTCGAGCCAAAGAGTGGGTCCGCACACCGGAGCGCTGAACCGCCCACGACCTACCCGCTTGCATCGCGCCCATCCGAGGGTTTAACGTCTTATACTGGTTTTGTCTGAAGCTCAGAACCGTTCAGTGCATGCACGTGCAATAGGACTCCGGCGTTCACGACACTGGCGCCATGAGAGAGGGAACCGATGATTAACAAATGCGTGATGGTGCTGTTGATGATGGCCGTCGTCGTGACACTCGTCCCGACCCAGGTCGACGCGCAAGGCGAACCGATGCGAAGGCCCAACGGCCAACCGGACATCTCCGGTACCTTCACGTTCCGGACCTTGACGCCGTTTCAACGCCCGGAACAGTTCGCCGAGCAAGAAACACTGAACGCCGAGACCGCAGCCGAATTCGAAGCATCCGAAAGAACTCGCCAAAACCGCGATCTCTTTGACCCGGTTGAGGGCGCACGTAGTGCCGGCTACCAGCCACGTTCCGAGGGTGGCGTGTTGTCGTATAACGAGTTCTGGTACGAGCGCGGCGTCGATCTCACCGACGACAAGCGGACATCACTCGTCATCGACCCGCCAAACGGGCGCCTGCCAGCGCGTGTGCCACGGACGGAACCGCGGGAACAGCTCAGCCAGGACGAAAGAAATGCCCTCCGCTACGAATCCTACACAAGCCGTAGCATGTTTGACCGCTGCATCATGGGTTTCAACTCCGGTCCGCCGATGTCGTCTGGCGCGTACAACAACAACGTGATGATTTTCCAGACCTCAGACCATGTGGTGATCCTCAACGAAATGGTTCACAACGCTCGAATCATTCCAATCGACGATGTCGCAAAGCCACCGTTTACGCAGCTCTCTGGCGTTTCGCGGGGCCACTGGGACGGTGAGACCTTCGTGGTCGAGACGACACAGTTCCGCGGAGGAGAGAGTCGGGGCACAAGTCCCAATAAGCACTTAGTCGAGCGCTTCACG
>DQEK01000419.1 GCA_003533545.1 Acidobacteriota bacterium
CCTGACGACCTAAAAGAGACCTATCTCGGATTTTCAATCGACCTTCCCGCGGCCAACGGCGACCCTAGTTGGACACTCGCTATTCCAGCGCGTGTCCTGGCCAGCTCCGACGGTGTGGTTCGGGCCGTTCACGCCGACCCCGATTACACCCGCCGACCCGAACCAGCGGCATCACTAAGCGACCTTGCCCTGTTGGCATGATGTAGTTATCGACGATGTAGGCGACAGGAGCACGAACGGACGTGCCGTCACACCACTCAAGACGGCGCTGGCCGTCCACCGAGACAGACGGTGGCGTCCATCAACCACCTCGGACCCAATACATACAACCTGGACCAGAACCATCACCCATCGGCATCTCGTACGTGACCTCGAGCGTGGTCAGATCGATGACCGCAACACGGTCCGCAGCTCTCAGTCCAAGATATGCATGCGTTCCGTCCGGCGCAACGAGCACGGCTCCGTCGCCCGTATCGACCTGGTCCAGCGTAATTCGCTTGATCTCCTCGCGAGTAGCCGCGTTCATCACGACCAGAGAAGCCGCCTCGCCGTCGATGATCAGCACCCTACCGTCTGGCGTGAATTTCAATCGGTTCGCGTCCTGCATCCCCAAGTTCAGCGTCTGCACAACTCTCCGACTGGCCACATCAATAATCGAAACTCCGCCGTCATTCCGAGTCGCCGTCCAGAGTTCCTGACCGTCCGGTGACAAGTCGATGCCCTCGGGCAATTCTCCCGGCACGGGAATCACGGTGAGCTGCGACCCAGCGGGGCCAGCGACGATGTTCTCGACCATCGTGACGGTGTTGGAACGCGTGTTCGGCATAAACATAGTGTTCGTATCCGGATCAAGAACAAGCATGTGGGTGCCGTCCTGACCGATCCCAAGCGTCCAGTCGATCTCGTTCGTCGATGGGTCGTATCGCCCGATGGACTTGTAACCCTCGATCGTGAAGTACACCTTGCCCTCAGCGAAAAGCACATCATGCGGTCTGCTCCCCGGCCCTGGATTGACCCGGCGGATTTCTTCTTGTGCAGCGATATCGATGACCGAAATTCCATCGACCATACTCGTCACGAACGCATATCGGCCGTCAGCCGACGCGGTGACCTCATGGGGGTCCCTGCCAGTTGGCACTCGGCCCAACACCATTCGGGTTTCCGGGTCGACAATGGCGAGCGCGCTGGCATCCCTGAGCAAGACCAAGAGTCGGTCTGGCGAAGACGTTTGGGCGCTAAGCACACTGAGCGCCGCAATGACCATACCGAACGACGACGACACCCACCGGAGCGACGTGCGGCCTCTGTTCATCTCCCACCTCCCTCTATGAAGCTCCGCCAGACCTCAGGACCACGAACAGGACCACCGGTCGCCAAAAACGTGCGGCTCGTTGATGTCGCACGGCCGTCGTGGTCCCCGGGAAACCGACCCTGAAACGCGGCCGTCACCCGCAGCCTCCGCGGCTCACCAAGGCGTGCTGCCTCCAGCGCAAGCGAGAAGCACCACCCAACGTCCGTTTAGTTTTCGTGACGTGAAATATCGCTCACAGTCTGACCGGCATCGCAGTTAATGCCGGGGACACGCACAGCAGGCACTCAAACAAGTCCGCGTCGGCGTAAAACGGCGACACGGTCAAGTCCTGCACACACGCCAGACGCGCCCGACAAGCGGGCCTTTCGCTGGGAGAGCCCCGTCGCCCGTTGGCGTCCCGTACGCTCAGCGCCAACCACACGAAATCCGTCGTCGCTGTGGTCGCCTACTGCCCACCCTCCGTCGCGTCGTCAAGAGTCCGCGCGCCGCCGAGCATCGCTTCCATCGAGTAGTTCCCTTCGTGACAGGCATACTCAAACATCGGCAGCTCGTTCCGAATCATCGGCAACTCCACCGTCCACGGGGCATCCCATGTACCCGGGTCGGTCACGGTGAACTCATAGATCAACGTGCCCGCATCGAGACGCGTAAAGCGTTCCTCCAACTTCATATCCGTGCTAGAACCCCGCCATGTGCTGTAAGCGTCGTGATCGTGGAAATTTGTCGTCTCCACAACCAAGGTGTCACCTTCCCAGTGCCCCCGAGAATCTCCAGACCACTGCCGCACAGAGTCGTCCAATCCAGGCTGGCCATCGATCGGAATTACTCGATTCGTGTGCACCATTTCGGTCACCAACACGACATGGTCAGGGGTCTGAAAGAGCTGCATGTTCTGGTTATAGCCACCCGGGGTAATCGGCGGTCCCGCATTAAACCCCATGATGCAACGATCAGCGTTGCTCAGCTCCGTGTAGGACTCCGGAACCTCAACGTTGAACGAACCGACCCTGGTTCTCCGTGCCTGACCCGCGTCCGTCATCTCTGGAATCCGCCCGTTCGACGGGGCCACAATCAACGACGTACGACGAGTACCCACGATGTTCGTGCCTTGGTCCATCCAGAAGTTGTTGTAGCCGCCGACATTCCCGCCGGCTTCAGTCCGCCTGGCATCTCTGTCCCACGCCGCGATGGCGCGGTCGACGGCGCCCTGCTCGCGTTGCGACGCTTCTTCCTCGGTCAGAAACGCTTGTTCGCCGAGGTCTTCAGGGCGTTGGAGCGGCGTGATGGTCCGAAAATCCCAAACCCCCTGAAGGTCCGGCGCGCCAAAGGCAGTCCGTAAACCATCCTGCGCCCCAGCCGCCCCCGAAAACGTCACCACAACGGCAAACGCGAAGACCAACGACGTTAATGTCGATCGCCTACCTGTCATCGTAAAACCTCCCACTTCAAGAGCCATCCACTAGCCAGAGCTACGATAGCATGGGATGCTGTCAGAGAAAAAGACCACTTGTAACGATAGCCGAGAGGGTAAGTTACGGTCCCCACAAGCTATCCGACGTCGAGTCCCCCGCGTGAGGCGATTTCCCGAATCCGCGTGGCCTGAGCGGGATTCGCCGCGATGATCTCACGTACTCGCCGACCGACCTGCGCCTTGTCAGATGCCGACATCGAACCAGCGGCAGATGCGGCGCTCTCCACCGCCGCGTAGCAATCGGCCTCATAGGTGATAGACCCGCACTCGGCCGTTAGACCCGCAATGACCGAGCCCGCTTCCGAGGACGTCCGCGCTGCGCCAACGCCACCTCCTGTGCTGCCATACCGCTCTTCAGCCTGTCTGATCTCCGCCGCGGCTCCACGTCGGATATTCGCCCCCTCGGTGCCAGCCTGGAAGCACGTGAAGTCCGGCCGATTGGCCCAGCGCAGCGGGGCGCAGGCATGGATGCCAGCTTCCTTTGCCGCAGTCGCGACCTCAGTGATCAGCGCCTCATACTCGGAGTCACCCTCACCAAAACCCGAAAAGTTGCCGAGGTCCCCGCTAGCGGCAAAAAGTCCGGTCACGCCGGGGATCTTCGCTATCTCGCGGGCGCTCTCGACACCTTCCAGCGTCTCAATCATGAGGAAGAGCACCACATTGTCGTTCCAGGTCTGCCGATAGCCCCCTGGAACGTCGTTCCAAATCTCGCTAGGGCCCTGACCCCCTCCGGAGCTGCGCCGACCGATGGGCGGGAAGTAAGTCCAATCGACGGCTGCTCGCGCCTCCTCGACACTGTCGACAGTCGGCACGACGATGACGGCGGCGCCCATATCGGTGGCGTGCTGGATCTCACGCTCATCTGCGTACGCCACACGCACACCGGGTGCAGCCGGTCCAGGGCAGGTTCGCCAGAAACGCGCTACCTGCTCCCAGGAAATAGCCTCATGCTGCATTTCCACCCAGATGAAGTCATAACCGGCAGCGGCCATGGTGCAGTAAGTTCGAGGATCAGTCGCCCGGACGGTGCCACCGATCATCGGGCCCCCATCGAGAAGCTTCCGTTTAGCGGGATTCCAGATAGTTGGTTGCTGCCCGTCGGGCAGACGGAACCTCGACCCATAATCGAATTCATCGGCCCTGAACTGAGCCTCGGCCTGCCACGCGGTCGCGCCCAGCAGGACCCCGAACACTGCGGCAAAAACCGTGAATGTCTGCATCTTCATGGTGTCTCCCCTTTCCAAACGACTTCTCGCGATGGGCTACAGCTTAGCGAAGGGCAGCTGAGGGTTCAACGGGTGAACCAGGCGGTAGCTTCGCTTCTCTCGAATTGGCCGCAAAGTGGTAGCCCAAAGAGGCAGCGCTCGTGCCCGGCTACGCTCAGAGGGTTGCGTCTCTGTGGCGGGTACTTAATACTAGATATCTCATCCAAGTAACAGGCCGCATAGCCTGTGGTGAGGTCCGCATTACCGTAGAGTTGGTGGTGCGAACCGTACGCATATCTTATGCAAACAGGAAACCAGGACGCGTCCGCCCAGACGAAGACTAGCCCCCGCAAGCGGGTCAAGTACGTCAGGCGCTTGGACCAAGTTGAGCAACTCACACCCGAGCAGCGAGACCGGCTCGGCCCCGTCGCGTCTCGGTACGTCTTCCGAGCCAACGATTATTACCTGGGCCTGATCGACTGGGACAACCCTGACGATCCAATTCGCCAGCTGATCATCCCCCGCGAAGAGGAGTTGGCCGAATGGGGCACGCTGGACGCCAGTAACGAAGAAGCGGTAACAGTGGCCCATGGGGTCCAGCACAAGTACACCGACACGGTTCTGCTGCTCTGCAACGAGGTCTGCGGCGCCTATTGCCGCTACTGTTTCCGCAAGCGGCTGTTCATGGACGACAACGACGAGGTGACGAACGACGT
>DQEK01000441.1 GCA_003533545.1 Acidobacteriota bacterium
TCCCAGTTCCGGTTCATGTACCCGAACAGGAAATACCGGGACCCGTCGACGTCTTCTTCCCAACCCTCGTAGGCCGGCGACACGTTTTGTCCGGAAGAATACGAGAGTCGCTGTGCGTCGGAGGTCTGTCCAAACAGCAATAGGACGAGGGCGCACAGCGTTGAAAGCCACGGGGCCGAAACAAACGGTTTATTGCAGGCTCCCGAAAAGGGCGTTCGGCGCACTTGGGTGCGGAGAACCTCGCCGGACGCGTAAGCCGGTGCCTGAATCGGTCGATGCTTGCCAATCACTGTTGCAGCGTTTCGCTTTCCGTGGTCTCCGTTTCCTCGTCTTCGTCCGCGACGTCCGCGACCGTCAAATCGTCATACGGACACAACGGGCAACCGATGACATGATCACCGAGTTGCCATCCGATCGCCCGCCGTCGTTCCTCCATCTGCCGGAGGAACTCTTCGTCAGACAGCTGCACGCCGATGCCGAGGTCGATGAACATGTTGGTCACCGATCGGTTGCCCGACCCCTGCCAGTTGCGGGGATCCGGTACGTTGCGGTTCGCAGTCGTGTTGTCCATGAACCCCGTGATGTGGAGGATTGTGCCCTTCGGCAAGATCGGTGCGGCCTGGTCCGCATACTCGTAAGTCCGCACCCAGTTGTGGTCGTAACCGGCGCATGTCAGCGTCTCGATGTGGTTGCCCCAAATGGCCTCAAGGCACATCCGTTGCCCGGGTGCATGCAGATGCGGCTCAAACGTCGTCAGCTTCTGGTGCTGCTGCAACACGGTGTAGGCATGCAGTTCCTGATCGGCTTCTTCGGGGCGGATGTCAATGTTCAGGCCGTCGCCGAGTCCTCGGCGAGCGCGCTTCAGCTCAGGCTCGTAGCCCTCCGGGTGGAACTTCCAGGCGATTTCCAGATGCGCCTTCGTGTCTCTGCCGTTCGAGTGGAGATGCACCGAATTCGACACGACGCTCGAGTTGGCAGCCAGCAGCCGACCTGCCCTAGGGTCGAAGGTGTCGGCGTTTCGACCGACCTCGTGCACCGGCCAGCCGGTGGTCGTGTCACGAGAGCGAGTTACGTCCTGCTCGCTGTCGTCCTCGACGACTTGGGTGCTCCAGATCATGTGGTGAAAGACGAAACGTCCGCCGACGGTCTCACGCGAATCTTCCGTATCGAGCACGTCGTTGACTTCGCGGAACTCAAGAGCTTCGACGTATCTGTTCGCGGTGTTCCCGACCGGAGTTGTTTCAATTTCTCCCCACCAGTCCGGTTGGTCGCCTCCCACGATGATTTCGGGCAGCACGGTGATGAGGTCGGGAGCACCGATCGTCCAGCCACCGTCACCAAAGTCGCGAGCAGGCGGCGCATCGGCAGGATTGCCTCGTGGGGCACCGTTGTCCGCCCAGGTTGCGATCAAAGCGACTTCCGTGTCGCTTAGCGAGGGGTCGTACTTGTAATCCTGTATACCGATGTTCCGTTCCACGTACCACGGCGGCATAACACCCGCTCGGGGCCCCATGGCGGTGCGGCGCTTCATGGCGCGCGCCCACGGGCGAGCATCGGCGTAGGTCAGCAGTGACATTGGCGCCACCGATTCTTCCCGGTGGCAGTTCTGACAACTGCGCTGCAGTATGGGCTCGATGTCCTTGTGAAACGTGACCGCGGTTGGATTGACATCCGGGCCGTTAGGCGCCTGCCCGGAGGACGCCGCAGGCGCTCCAGCTCCCAACGAGAAGACAAGCACGAGCGCCCCTACGTTGCGTTTCCAGCCGTTGTTGCGTCGTGACAATTAGACCCCCTACCCTGTGTCAACCGAGGCTACGCCGCCACGAGCGGCGTGGCCACTTCTGATACTCTGACCCAGAATACCCTAGTATCGTGTGGGTCGCCAGACTGGAGGCCGGAGCAGGTTTGATTATGGGCGTACCGGGAATCGCGCTGGCCGGCGGGATACTGTTGGTGTTGTCGGCGGGTTACCTCGCTGTCGCACCGAGTACCTCGCTGTGGTACCTCGCGAACGTCGTATTGCACCCCTTGCTGGGCGTGGTTCTCGGTGGGGCTGGGGTGTCGTGGTTGTGGCGTCGGGGGTGTCCCACCGACCGGCTCCCACGTGGCGCCGCGGTCGTCTCGGTGGTCGGAGCTGCGTTGGGTCTGGGCGTTCTGGGAATGGCGTTGTTCGGTGACCGCTTAGACGCGTTGCTCTATGCGCACGTGGTGTTCTCGACCGTTGGGGCGGTGGCACTCGGCGGGTGGTTGTGGCGGGTTAGTGCCGGGCAGCCGGTGTCGCTGAAGGTGCGCGTCAGCCTGACGCTACTGGCCGTTGGTTTCCTTGCCGTGCCCATGGCGCGCACTGCTTTCGACTCGCGCTGGCGGCAGGCCCATACCTTCGAGAATCCAGCGGGACCGCCCCTCCGAATGGTAGATGAAGGTGCCGGTGCCGGCACCCCGTTATTTCCGTCGTCTGCACAGACCGCTAGTGGCGAGTTAATTCCGTCCGATTTTTTTCTGACCAGCGAGATGTGCGGTCGGTGCCACCGTGACATCTACGAGCAGTGGGACGAGTCTGCGCACCACTTTTCGTCATTCAACAACCAATGGTACCGCCGGTCGGTTGAGTATATGCAGGATGTGGTTGGGACGGAGCCGTCGAAGTTCTGTGCGGGCTGCCACGACCACGCAGTCTTCTTTAACGGCAGGTTCGACCGGCCGATCCGGGAGCAGATTG
Source organism: Acidobacteriota bacterium (assembly GCA_003533545.1). Lineage (GTDB taxonomy): Bacteria > Acidobacteriota > Vicinamibacteria > Vicinamibacterales > UBA8438 > DQEK01. The sequence goes on from DQEK01000441.1 coordinate 2,720, forward strand.
AGACGCCGGAGGCTCAGGCGGGCTTAGGGTGTACGTCGTGTCACTCGATTGTTCACGTCGGGAGCACGATGGGGCAAGGTGACTTTGTCGTGGAATACCCACCGCTGCACGACTTGGCCGCGAGTGCCAACCCAGTGATGAGATGGGCGCACGATCTGGTCACTAACCTGGCTCCGGAGCCGCACCGCCGGACCTTTATGAAGCCGTTTCATCAGGAACGTGATCAGAGCGCAGAGTTTTGTTCCACGTGTCATAAGGTGCACTTGGACGTGCCGGTGAACGGTTATCGCTGGATTAGAGGATTCAACGAATACGACAACTGGCAAGCCTCCGGCGTGTCTGGCCAGGGCGCGCGGTCGTTCTACTATCCCGACACGCCGAAGACCTGTAGCGACTGTCATATGCCGCTGGAGGCCTCTGACGACCCGTCCGCCGACGATGGGTTCGTGCGATCGCACCGGTTTCCAGGCGCTAACACCGCGTTACCGTACGTGAATGGAGATCCTGAGCAACTGGAGGCGGTGCAGCGTTTTCTGCGCGCTGGGCAAGTCTCGGTCGATGTCTTCGGGATCGCGCGGGTGGCCGCGCGACCGGCGCGGGTGGCGGGTCGTGCTCGTGCGGCCGAGCCAACACTGTCGAGTACCTTCGCCGTTGGCGAGGAGTCGGCGCAGTTCGGGGGTCGCGCGGCGGCAGCGGGGCCGCCGGCTGAAGTGACCGCCCCGCTTGATCTGACGCCCGTGATCGTACGGCGTGGGGAGTCGGTACGAGTGGAAGTGGTGGTTCGGACCAGAAACGTAGGTCATTTTTTCCCCGGTGGGACTGTCGACGCGTACGACGTGTGGGTGGAATTGGAAGCGGTCGACGATCAAGGACGGGTGCTGTTGCACAGCGGCGCTGCCGCTGATGAAGGCAGTGGGCCGGTTGATCCGGGCGCGCATTTCTACCGCAGCCTACAGCTTGATGGTCACGGCAATCCTATTAATAAACGGAACGCGTGGATGACCCGGTCGGTGGCCTACGTGCGATTGATTCCGCCCGGTGCCGCTGACACGATTCATTATCGCCTGCAGATACCCGACGACGCCGGCGAGAAAATCACACTGCGCGCGAAGGTCAACTATCGAAAGTTTGCTTGGTGGTATACGCAGTGGGCGTTCGCCGGCGAACGTGCGATTTCTGCGGACGCGGACGTGAATGTGACAGAGGCCTACGACGACGGTGAATGGACCTTCACCGCGGACACCACAGACGTCTCTGGAGAGATTAAGGCGATTCCCGATATTCCCACCACGGTGATGGCGGAGTCGACGGCTTCATTAACTGTTGTCGACGCTGATACTCCTGTGCCCGAGGCAAGACGGGCACTCGACGTCTCCACGCGAGACCGTTGGAACGACTACGGCATCGGGCTGTTACTACAGGGAGATCTTCGGGGGGCGGAGACGGCATTCCGTACGGTGATGGAGGTCGACCCGGACTACCCCGATGGGCCGGTGAACGTAGCCCGCACGAAGATCCAAGAAGGCGACGTCGAGGCGGCTATTCCGCTACTGGAACAGGCACTGGTCCTGTCTCCGGGGCTCGCCAGGGCCCACGCGTTTTTGGGTTCTGCGCTTCGGACTCTTGGTCGATACGACGAAGCCTTGGACCATCTCGAGATGGCCCGCGCGCAGTATCCGCGCGACCGCGTTGTGCTGAATCAGATTGGTCGCATCCATTTCTTGGAACGTGATTTTGAGGCCGCGATCGCCACGTTCGAGTCGGTGCTTCGCATT
>DQEK01000043.1:0-2725 GCA_003533545.1 Acidobacteriota bacterium
GCGATGGGTCGAGCGCTTTGCCCGGACCGATCAGAAAGTCATAGCCGTGATGATCCCCGCTGTACCATGACGGCAGCAACACAGCATTCGACTTCGACTCATTAAGCGTCCCGTAGGTCACATAAACAAGCCTCGCTTGTGGAAGCGTCACGCCAGTTTCCAGAGCAAAGTCCCCGAGGGCAAACTCTCGATGCTCTCCGCCCGATGCCCGAGCCTCCTGGTAGGATGAATACGCAACAAGACCGACCACACACCAGACGCTGATTTTTCCTGACATCACTCCTCCTGACCGTCCTCGACGCAGCGGGTGTAGACGCCGATCCTACCGCTGGCTGGCAAGGGGTTCAATGGGGGGGGGCTTCCAACTACCGCGGATGCGCGGCGTCCCACTCGCGGGCGAGGCGTTGCGCTTCAGCGATCTGGATGGGGGTCATCCGGTCTGCAACTACGTTGCGAGCTTCGACCGCGCTCTCCCGCTCCTCACCGGTCGATCGTAAGGCCGCAAGGTTAAACCACATGTGCGCCTGCACGTAGTCCTGCGGGACGCCCTGGCCGGTGGCGTACTTGACCCCGAGGTTGAACTGCGCAGCGGCACTCTCCGAGTCGGCCGCCTGCACTCGTTTCTGGTCAAGGCCCTCACCCGCACGAACCGTCAGCATGCGCAGCGTGGGCAACCGCTCGGCTGGACGCAACGCCGGCGGCTCAACAAGCAACACGACGATCATGACCGACCCGACCACGGGCGCCGTCACGCTCAAGGCACGGAGCATCGGATTACCCCGATGACACGTGAGAAATCGGCTGCTCCTGCACCAGCAACGGCGCACCCGTAGCGTGCACCGCGAAAACGGCGAGGGCGACAGCGTGGGCGTGATTCCTCATCAGCTAGCTCTGACCAAGACAATGTGAGTGTGAACGCCGATCCTACCGCTGGCGGGCAGGGGATTCAATGTGGCTCACGAGGGTGCGAGGCGTCCCACTCACTGGCGAAGCGTTGGGCCTCGGCGTAACGCTGCCAGATGCGTCAGGGCGCCTCGGGGGACAGGCGCATCTCGTGGTAGGCGCGCACCCAGGCAAGCTGGGTTATGGGGAATGTAACGAGCACGCCGATGCCAAAAATCAGTGCGCCGACGAACAACCCGACAAAAGTCGCCAGGCTCAAGACAAAGAGTTCCAATTTGTGACCGCGGGTGAGCACCCAGGCTCCTTCTATAGCTTCGACAGGAGACAGTTCGTCTTCCATGACCAGTAGAAAGGCAGGCCAGAGCGCAAGCCCCAAGATGATGCCCGGAACAATGAATAGGAGCGTACCCCCGAGGACTGCCAGCGCGTAGAGACACCAGGTAAAAAACAAGCGGCGAAACTTCGAGAGGCCAGCGAAGACATCGTCGAAAGACACAGAATCATCGCCGCGAACGAGTCGCAGCATCGCCATGTCATATCCGCCCCGGATGGGTCCGGCCAGTAGCAACAGCAGCAGCCCGAGGACCAGGGGGGGAACAAAAACCCCACTAATCCCATAGATAAGCGATATGCCTATAACCAGCCAAGGGCGACGTTTGAAGGTTTCCCAGGCCTGCGGAAAGAGGTCGGAAGGCAACAGGTTCGACACGCAGCGCTCCTCTAGGTAACGACGTGTGCAGCAAATCCTACTGCTGGCCGGCAGGGGGGTTCCATGCGACGAGTTACGGCTCACGCGTGTACGTGAACACGAGCCGTGAACCGCGAATCACCGCTTCTGCTGCGAGCTGCTAACCGAGACCACCCAGAAACTCCAGTAGTAAATGACTCGTCGTTTCGGCTTGTTCTTGCTGAACCCAATGCCCAGCACCGGCCACAAGGTGCACGGCGCGCATGTCGGTGCACGCAACTTCCTGCATACGCTCAAAGGATCCAGGACTCTGGTAAGTTCCCCAGTCGCTGGCTCCGCTAATAAACATGGACGGCTGATCGATGGTCCTACCGGCGTACAATTCCACCTCTTCCACACCAACACCGCTGCGACCCATGCGGTAGCCATTTAGTCCGCCCTGAAAGCTGGTGCGCCCATACTCTTCGGCATAAACCTGAAGTGCCGAGTCTGGCAGCCACGTATTGGCAGCGATGTGCGCAGCGGACGGCATGACCTCTGCCACCGTTTCTGCCATACCCTGGCTTAGCTGCATGATGTAGTAGTTCGGCATCTTCGCCCATTCTTGGGCCGTCCGCGCCGCCAGTCGATACGGTTGGTTACCCTCCCAGTCAGCACTCTTGAAGTGGTAATAGCCCCGAATAAAGTCGTGAATGCCCTGGCTGGCATGCCACATGTTTTCATTGGCGTCCCGAGTCGTGTAGTAGCGCTGATAGTGCTTTCTGGGACGCGGCAATGCGGCCAGATCATCGTAGATGCTCGGCCGGTCTGCAGCCGCAGTGGTTCGTGGAGGACCGTTCGCCGTATCGAAGGGTAAAGCTCGTGTGCCGCCGAACGGCGCACTCATCATCACCACCGCGGGGAAAATGTCCGGGCGGGTGATGCCACACCAACCAGCGAGCGGCGATCCGGCGTCATGACCGATCACGGCCGCGACAGAACGGTGGCCGAATGCCAGCACCAGACCCAGGGCATCCCGCACTTTGTTCAGCCGACGAAATGGGGAGAGGTCCGTATCGTAATCCGAACTCCAACCGGTCGTGCGACCGTAGCCGCGAACATCGGGAGCAATGACGTGATAACCCGCCTCCGCCA
>DQEK01000043.1:3138-3629 GCA_003533545.1 Acidobacteriota bacterium
CCCGGCTTCCAGTACGTGCACCCGCAGTCCGTTAACATTGTCCACAAATCTGGACCGCACCCCCTCAGGCAGCCACGCCGACGGGTAGGGCTCCGACTCAACACCTCGGCCCGTGGGCTGCGCATACACCCTGCGAGAAACCACCGACGACGCCCCGAGCGCCGCCAGCCCCAATGAGGGGAGCGTCAACATAATGTGCCTTCGTGAATATTCAGTCATAGCTTCGTTCCTATGGAGCTTAAGGTCCTGTCACCTTTTGCTCGAGAAGCGCCCTCGGGTTTTCGCCTCGACCCGACAGACGAACGCCCACAACCTACCGCTCACGGGGTTCGGCTCCTTCGCATAGCGTCTCGCCACAACCTCGGCACCTCCACAAAGTGACGCCGTCGCCCTGCCTTCCGCCTGCCCCCTCAGTCCAACGTGAACCACTCTCGCGCGTGTTACCTCACCTCGTCACGATTGCCTGTGCTTACAACATGACTCATTAACGA
>DQEK01000043.1:4024-7559 GCA_003533545.1 Acidobacteriota bacterium
TTGTCCTCAGTCTCTAATTCCCCATAGATAAAAGCCAAGCACTGGTCTCGCACTAACTTCCATTCTCCGCTTTGCATGCCGTTCTTGATCACAACAAATGGCGGCGCTCCGTTGATGAAGCTGTCGAACATGTCTTCGAGAGAATGAAACATTGTGTTAAATGTCTTCTTTTCAATATCGATATCCTTCAAACCAACGCCTGTTAGTTCGCCACGAATCACTTCCTCCGAGTCCATCGAAGACACATGTTCAGGTATTTCTATCTGAGGAAGAACTGAGTTAAGGGCCCGAAACAGTAAATTGACCATCTCCAGTTCTTTCACAGGGCACCAGACGCCAAGAATCAGGGTTCCACCTGGCTTCAATACCCTCACGGTCTCTAATAACCCTCTAATTCTGTCTGGAAAAAACATCAGTCCAAACATACCGAATACTTTGTCAAAGAACCTGTCTTTATAGATTAGATTCTCGCCGTCTCCAACCGTAGGAAAAATATTCGCTGCTTGTTCTGATGCAATATAGCTGTTGATAATGTGAATCATCCCTATCGAAAAATCATATGAATAGACTTTTCGTACTTTGCTATGCAGCATTCTCGTTAATCCACCAGAGCCACACGCTAAGTCCAGGACAACGTCATTGTCATTTACGTGAGCTGTGCTGATGGCATAGTCATGAAACGCTGAAAATGCGTAAATCATGTCGTTATAGTCTTTTGCCACCATGGACCATGCTTCACTTTCACCGACGGTTTCTTTGATGAGATCTCTAGGGGATTCTGGCATTCCTGGATTTCCTCTTTCACGCGGACGGGTTGTCGACGGTCTGATGTATCGAAACAAACCGGTGGCGGCCAACCAGGCCCTCGCAGGCGAACTCTGGGCTGACTAGGGAACGGGGACCCTGTCCCGCAGCTCGTCAAGCCAGTTGAAGATCACGTTGATTTTTGTGGGTACGGCCTCGGGTTCGTGGTTGACCATGAGAAACCGGTTGTCTGGCAGGAGATCCCAACGCTCCTGAAAAACCGTGAGGTCACTTAGTTCCCAGCCGCCCTCAAACACCACTCGAGGCACCGTCGCTTGCAGCACGGGTTCCGTGCTGACCTCGGTCACCATCATCCGATGCCCGTTACGAAAATAGAGATGGTCACCTGATGGCGACCACTGTGGACTGGTACCGCCGGCGGTTGACACGAGCACCGGATCGCTCGAGCGATCTATCGACTGAATGGATACCTCAAGTCGCGCAGAAACCTCGGTGACATACGCCATGGTTCGCTCAGAGGGAGAGGGGCGAGCCTGTCTTTCTTCAGCGGCCGTCGTCAGCCACGGTTCTGGAGCGCCACCCGGAGGCAAGTACCACAGGTCCGAGCTTATGTCGTTGTTCTCTTCATAGAAAATCGTCCCATCCGCCAGAGCGGCTGTCGGATACAAATCGAATCTCCCGTCCAGGAGCGGCTCAACCTCACCTGCACCGGACGCAGCCTTTGAATACAGCCTCCACGAACCGTCGTGATTGGACGCAAAGATAACTCTCGTGCCGTCAACGCTCCAGACCGGGCGCTGCTGGTCGCCGTCCTGCGTTAGCTCAGGAACCAACGGAATCCGGCTACCGCGATCAAGATCGTGAATAAATAACTCAAAATTCGACATGATCGCGACCCGGCGACCACCTGGAGATAAGCTGAGTTGTTCGTAGGTCCCTAACGGCACGTCGACCGGCTCTAGACCACCTGACTGGTCAACAACCACCAGAGAGCTCTTGGAGAGGTCGAGCGGCGAATACACCAGTGTGCCGTTATCCGACACCGCCATCCTGGCGTACCCGTCGATGCCCCCTCCGTCGACGTTTTCAAGCACAGGTTCAGGGGTCAGCGTACTGGCCGCTCCTTGTTCGTTAGGTAGGGCGAGAATGTCCCCCCCGTCGCCAGCAAACACGATATGACCGGACGAAACGAAGCGACTGCGCCGCCAGTGGCCAGGCACCACCACCGACTCGGTCATGTCGGTCAGGTCGAGTCGCATAACGGCCTGGGCACTGCCACTCCATCGGCTGAACAGCATCTCCCGGCCACCTGGCAAAACCGACGGCCACGTGATCGCGTAGCTTGAAGTGCGATCGGGAATCAGAAACGGCTCGGGTTCGCCACCGTCCTCATCGATACGAAACAACCCGCTGTTCCAGGCGGGCGTGAAGAGAATCGTGCCGTCGTCGAGCCAATATCCCCCCTCGGAAGTTGACGCGTCAGCGAGGCGAACCGGTTCGCCCGCATCCACTCGCACTTTGAAGAACCCACCTCTTGCGTAGAATGCAATCCAGCGCCCGTCCGGCGAGAAGAAGATCTGGCGAGCCTCCTCGGTGCCATCCAACTCACTCAACTCTGATTCGTCAAGCCGCCGAGTGTAGATCCGCGGCTGACCATTTCCATCACTCGAAACGAACGCCACCCGTTGCCCATCGCGCGTGATCTCCGGACCACCAGAAAGCGCGTGCCCTGGGGGCAAGGAGATCGACGCACGAGTTAACCCAACCGCAGGCGGTGCTGGTTGCCCCAACCACCCGAACAGTCCCAGCGCGACGGCCACGAGCCCCAGTGCCGCAATGAGCAGTTGCGCCGGTCGACTTGCGAACGGTACTGGTCCCGCTTGTTCAGTGAGCCGATCCACACTGGGCCCGAACACCCCCTTCATCGCAAAACGCACATCGCCGATGTCTCGTAGGCGCTCCCTTGGGTCCTTCTCGAGACAACTCCGTACAAGAGTGCTGACGTGCACGGGAAGATCGGTGAAGAGCCGATCCCAATCCGGCTCCTTCATCATCACCGCCGCCAGCGTTTCTGACGCCGTCTCCCCGGTGAATAGCCGTTGTCCCGACAGCATCTCCAACAGCACGACCCCAAACGACCAAATATCCGCCCGTTTGTCGACCGGCGTGCCCTTGGCTTGCTCGGGAGCCATGTAGGCCGCAGTACCAACGACCATCCCCATCTGCGTCGCTGAAGCCGTCAGCGACATCGTGGCCGATGTCGTCGCACTACCACTGGCTGCGTCAGACGTGACCGCCTTCGCCAGGCCAAAGTCCAACACCTTCACCGTGCCATCAGCCTTCACTTTCACGTTCGCCGGCTTCAGATCGCGGTGGATGATGCCCTGTTCATGGGCTGCCTCCAACGCCTCGGCAATCTGTTTGGCAATCGCGAGCGTTTCATCAACTGGAATCGGCCCCTTCGCAATCCGGTCCGCCAACGTTGGCCCTTCAATCAATTCCAGGACTAGCGCCTGGGCATCGCCTGAACTCTCCAGGCCGTAAATACCACCAATATTGGGATGATTGAGCGAGGCTAGGACTTTGGCTTCCCGTTGGAACCGGGCGAGGCGATCAGGATCCGCGGTGAACGCCTCGGGGAGAACCTTCAGCGCGACATCCCGGTCCAATGTGGTGTCTCGGGCCTGATAGACCTCGCCCATCCCGCCTTCCCCAATCTTGGCGGTGACCTCGTAAATCCCCACACGGGTGCCACTCGCGAGCGCCATGC
>DQEK01000430.1:0-263 GCA_003533545.1 Acidobacteriota bacterium
ACAAATTTTGGAGATGGCGAAGCGGACGGCGGAGAGAGACGTGGCGGAAGATGGGCAAGCCGGGCTCGAGGTGGCGATTCTGCCGCAGCCCGGCACGTGCTGCGCCGACCTGAGTGGGTACCGGGAGCTCCTCCGGGTGACTCGGCTGGGAGGGGTGGAGTTTTGGAGGCTGGTTCTGGATGTTGGGGAGGTGACTTTTGCGAGGGAGCTCGGAACGGAAGCGCCGGAGCCAATCGACCCTGAGGCGGTTTGAGATTGGCGGC
>DQEK01000430.1:638-9078 GCA_003533545.1 Acidobacteriota bacterium
CGTGGGAAACAGGAAGGCTCCGGTGTGAAGTTGGAACGAAATGGTCGGGGTCCCCGATGTACGGGCTGTTCCACGTGAAACAATTCTCAGCGGTGTGGAGTCTGTGCCCGGGGCCGGAAGGCGTTGAGCTTGTGGGGTCTGTTATCCGGTTAGAGTCGACGCAGCCCGCTAGCGGTGGCCCCCACGGCAGCCAGTTGAGCTAACAACGGATTCTCCACCCGGCCTACAACAGGGCAGGCAAGTGAGGCCGCAAGGGCGCGCTCAGCAGGCGATATCCACTGGCTTTCCTTGGGAGTCTGCGAACGAGTGCAAGGGGGTTTCTGTTGTGACGAGGAAACTAGCGCAGATGAAACATTTACAGTGGTTTCCTGGCGTCGCCACGAAACATCACCGCGCAGCGACTGATATTTGCTTGCTGAAAAAATGCATGCGGAGTAAAATAAGCGAGCAATGGAACGCAATATGTTGTTCGACCGAGCTTTTAGGTCATGACGCATAATACGCGAATTATAACCATTTCTAATCAGAAGGGTGGTGTTGGCAAGACGACCACCGCCATAAACCTTGCTGCGTCGTTGGCCATGGCGGACCGCACAGTGTTGCTCGTCGATCTCGATCCTCAATCCAACCTGACGAGTGGCGTCGGACTCAACGCGGCGGCGGGACACGGGCACACGGTTTACCAGGCCCTGACCGCGGAAGCTGCCCCCGACCCATCGGACTTTGCCGTGCCGAGCGGCGTGACGGGGATGTATCTCATTCCTGCCGATCGGCATCTCACCGGAGCCGAGCTAGAACTTGTCAGCGCCTCGCAACGTGAGTCCCGCCTGCGTCATTTTCTTCATCAAGCCCGCGGCCGCTACGACTACATCTTCATCGATACCCCCCCCTCACTCGGCCTCCTTACCTTGAATGCACTCGTGGCGGCAGATTCGGTCCTGATCCCTTTGAATTGCGAATATTTCGCGCTGGAGGGCCTGGCCGAACTCATCGCCACGATGGGACGTGTCCAGTCCGGCTTGAACCCCGGACTGCACATTGAGGGGGTTCTGCTCACCATGGCCGATGCTCGTACTCGCCTGGGAAAGCAAGTTGCAGGTGAGGTGCGAACCCATTTCAAAGGAAAAGTCTATCGGACGACCATCCCGCGCAACATCCGGCTGGGTGAAGCACCTAGCTTTGGCCTCCCGGTAATTCTCCATGACGTCCGCTCGACAGGCGCTGAAGCGTATTTGGCGCTGGCGCGCGAAATGTTGGAGCACCATGCTCCGGCGTCGGTTCCAGACGTGATTCTGTAGCCTGAAAGTAGAAAACTATGGCAAAGACCCGCGCAGCGCTTGGCCGAGGCCTGAGCGCGCTCCTGCCCGAACCCGAAACTTCCGAGCCCACTGATCGTTCCACCGAGGTGGACCTCGACCGGTTGACACCAAATCGGATGCAGCCGCGAACCGCCATCGACCAATCGAAACTCGACGAGTTAGCGCAATCCATTCGAAGCAGTGGGGTCATCCAGCCGATCATCGTCCGTCGCCTCGACAGCGATTCGTTTGAAATTGTGGCCGGTGAACGCCGGTGGCGGGCAGCACAGCGCGCGGGTCTCCTGCGTGTACCGATCGTCGTGCGGGAGGTCTCGGATGATAAGTTGCTTGAACTCGCGCTGATCGAAAATCTTCAACGCGAAAATCTCAACCCCATTGAAGAGGCGGAGGCCTACGAGCACCTTCTCGCCGACTACGGAATGACCCAGGAGGCGGTCGCTGCCGCCGTCGGGAAAGACCGAGCGACGGTTGCAAACTACGTCCGCCTCTTGGGCCTTCCCGCAGAACTTCAGGCGGACGTGGCAAGTGGTGTTCTGACAATGGGGCATGCTCGGGCGCTGCTCAGCGCGGGAGAGCCAGGCGCTCAGCGTCGAGCGGCTCGTGAGGTAGTCGCGCGGGGTCTATCGGTTAGAGAAACGGAGGACCATGTTAAGAAGCTCGGCCAGCCGAAGGCGGCTGTTTCATCTGCCCCAGAACAGGACGTTCACGACAGGGCGGCACAAGACCGACTCCGGGCTGCCCTCGGCACGCGCGTCCGGATCGTCCGGAAGGGTGGCCAGGGCCGTATTGAAATTGCCTTCACGTCGGAGGGAGAGTTGCAGCGTTTATTCGACCAGTTGACGGCATCTTGAGGGTCGTGCCGCGGCTCGCCGACCGCGCCGCACCGATATGTTATAGTTCACCGTTCGGCCCGCTCGGGTTGGAACACTACTCGTCCTCTCGCGCCCAACCGGCACCAGTGTCCAGGCTCTGAAGTCGCGCGCGGGATCGGATTTTGGGGCACTCGACCGGCTACTCAGACCTATGACGAACCGCACCGTCGCCGCGCGTTACGCCCGCGCGCTCTTCGACGTCAGCGTTAAGGACCGTGACCCGCGACAGGTGGACGCGGAACTCGCGGGGTTTGCGGATCTGGTCGATGGGCACGAAACGTTGCGGAGATTGCTACTAAGCCCGGCGATTCCGACGGCTCGCAAACGTGCCATCGTGGCGGAACTCCTTGTCCGGCTTGGTGAGGTGCTTCCCCCGGTGTCGAAACTCGTGATGTTGCTGGCGGAGCGGGACCGGTTCGGGCTTCTACCGGACATCCTACGCTCCTATCGTGCGCGTCTGCGTGACCACCTCGGGGTCGTCCAGGCCCAGGTCACGACGGCCAAGCCTCTGACGCCGGAGCGGACCGCCGCTATTGAACAAAGGCTGGCGGATGCTAGCGGCTGCAAGGTAAGTCTGACGACCGACGTTGAGCCCGAGCTCCTGGGCGGGGTCGTGGCACGAGTCGGCACGACAGTCTACGACGCGAGTGTTGTGCGACATCTCGAACGCATACGCGAGACCTTGGTGGAGCGCTAATCGCTTTCGCGAAGGACGGTAATCACGAGCCATCAACGTGCAGGACGGAAGTAGCAGCAATGACCATTAAGGCGGAAGAGATTACTCAGATCATTCGAGACCAGATAGGTGACTACACCGTTGATGTCGACGTGGCGGAAGTTGGCACTGTGGTTTCAGTTGGCGACGGGATCGCACAGATACATGGCATCGAACGGGTCATGGCGACCGAGATGCTTGAGTTTCCGCATGGGATTTTCGGTTTGGCGCTGAACCTCGAAGAAGAAAGCGTTGGAGCCGTCCTGCTCGGCGAGAGCGCCGAGATCAAGGAGGGTGACACGGTCAAACGCACTGGCCGCATTATTTCGGTGCCGGTCGGGGAAGCCCTACTGGGCAGAGTCGTTAACGCGTTGGGTCAGCCGATCGATGGCAAGGGGCCCATCGCTACAAGCGAAACGGCGCCGGTCGAGAAAATTGCTCCAGGAGTTGTGGACCGCCAGCCGGTGAAACAGCCGTTGCAAACTGGCCTGAAGGCCATCGACACGATGGTGCCGATCGGCCGAGGACAACGGGAACTGATCATTGGTGACAGACAGACCGGCAAGACGGCGGTTGCTATCGACACGATCTTGAATCAGCAGGGAAAAGACGTAGTTTGCATCTACAACGCGATCGGGCAGAAGCGTTCGACTGTCGCGCAAGTTGTTAAGACACTTGAGGATGCGGGCGCGCTTGAGTACACCATCGTTGTCGCTTCGACTGCCTCTGACCCGGCACCGTTGCTCTTCCTGAGCCCTTACTCAGCGTGTGCGATGGGGGAGTATTTTCGTGATAGTGGCAGGCATGCGCTCTGTGTCTATGACGACCTGTCGAAGCACGCCCAGGCCTACCGAGAGATCTCGTTGCTCCTGCGTCGACCGCCTGGACGTGAGGCGTATCCAGGAGACGTTTTCTACCTGCATTCACGGCTGCTTGAACGGGCGGCCATGATGAGCGATGCGCGCGGTTCGGGGTCGTTGACTGCCTTGCCCGTGATTGAAACCCAGGCGGGCGACCTGTCGGCCTATATTCCGACCAACGTCATTTCGATCACCGACGGGCAGATTTTCCTTGAGTTAGACCTTTTCAATCAAGGCGTCCGTCCGGCGATCAATGTCGGCAATTCGGTTTCGCGGGTCGGGGGATCGGCGCAAGTGAAGGGGATGCGTCAAGTGGCAGGGACCTTGCGCCTCGACTTGGCCCAATTTAGGGAACTGGCGGCGTTCGCCCAGTTTGCGAGCGATCTCGATAAGGCAACTTTGGCACAGCTCAACCGGGGCAAGCGCCTCGTAGAGGTGCTGAAGCAAGGCCAGTACGAACCCCTGCCGGTTGAAAAGCAAATACTGATCGTCTACGCGGGGACGAAAGGTTTCCTCGACGTTGTGGTTGAGGAAGACATTCGAGAGTACGAAGCGGAGTTGTACCGATTCCTGGAGAGCCGCGAGCCGTCACTGCTCAATGATTTAGCCGAGCGGGCGAAGATCGACGACGATCTGGAGGCTCGAATTGGGGCCGTGCTAAAAGAATTCACGGAGCAGTTCACCGCGGCACGCAAGACTACAGCGGCGTAGTCGGGGTCAAGCACTGGTAGCCCAAGCTATAGCGCCCAGAAAGTTTTCTTAGTGCCTTCTCTTTTAGACCTTCGCAGACGGCTTCGCGCGGTGAAATCGACCCAGCAGATCACCAAAGCGATGAAAGCCATTGCTGCATCGCGGCTTGGTAAAGCACAGGGTCAGATTCTAGGAGCCCGGCCGTTCGCTCAGCAGATACAGCGCGTGCTCAGTGGATTGGCAACGCAAGTAGATACAGCAACACACCCGCTGCTGGCCCAACGCAACCCAGATGCGCCTGTACGCCCGACGCTGGTGGTCGTGGTGACAGCCGACAAAGGTCTTTGCGGTGGTTTTAATTCAAACATAATCAAAGAAGCCAGGGGTGTAATCGCCGGTTGCGGTGCAGCTGGCGCTTCACTCGGCTTGGTTGGGCGGAAGGGCCGCGACTTCTTCCGGAAGCGTGGATTCGAGGTCCGTTTCGAGGAGGTCGACGTTTTCAGTCAGTTGAAGTACAGCCACGCCCAAGCGATCGGTCATGCCGCGATTGAGGCGTTCATTGCGGGTGAAGTGGATTCGGTGCAATTGGTCTACAACGAGTTTAAGAGCGTGCTTCAGCAGCGGGTTGTGGTCGACCAGGTGCTCCCGATCAAACCGGTCCAGAATGAGCCGGCCAGTAGCGACGAACGACTTCCCGACTATCTTTACGAACCGGACCCGGCCAGTATTTTCGACAAGCTGATTCCGCAGTACGTAGATGTTCAGTTCTACCGAGCGCTGCTCGAGTCGGCCGCGGCGGAACACGCCGCGCGATTGACGGCCATGGAGGCTGCGAGCAACAACGCCACGGAGATGATTGAGGACCTAACGTTGTACATGAACAAGGTGCGGCAGGCGACGATCACCGGGGAAATCATTGAAATTGTGTCCGGTGCTGAGGCGATCTAGAAGAATTGTGTGAACAAAATAACGGTGGTCTGACCGATGTGGTCAGGCGCTGGAACCACAGGGACAGAAAACACGCAGGACGTTCGGAAGGACGCTCACAGTATGGCGAATGAGAATATCGGTAAAGTGGTGTCGATCATCGGCCCAGTCATTGACGTGGAGTTTGAGGGAACACTGCCAGCTATCTACAATGCGCTCCATGTCAAGTCGAGCGAGAGCGGTGTCGACATTGACCTCATCGCAGAAGTGGCCCAACACCTCGGTGAAAACCGGGTACGCGCTGTAGCGATGAAACCGTCAGATGGCATGCAGCGCGGCATGCCGGCGGTCGACCTCGGTCAGCCGATCTCGGTGCCTGTGGGTCCTGAGACACTTGGCCGGGTTCTCAACGTCTTGGGTGAACCGGTCGATTTTCCAGACAAACCCGTGGAGACTGCCGAGCGGTGGCCGATTCATCGGCCGGCGCCCAAATTGGAAGACCAATCGACCGAGTTACAGATGTTCGAAACCGGGATCAAGGTTATTGACCTGCTTGAGCCCTATCTGCGAGGTGGCAAGATTGGACTCTTTGGCGGTGCCGGTGTCGGTAAGACCGTCATCATCATGGAACTCATCAACAACATCGCTCTCAAGCACGGAGGGGTATCCGTCTTCGGTGGCGTCGGAGAACGAACCCGGGAAGGGAACGACCTCTGGTTGGAAATGCAAGAGAGCGGGGTCGTCAATATTGAGGAACGCGAGAAGTCTCGAGCTGCATTGATCTATGGTCAGATGACCGAACCGCCGGGTGCTAGACAGCGAGTTGCGCTGAGTGCTTTGACGGTGGCCGAATATTTCCGCGATGCAGAAGCCAAAGACGTGCTTCTTTTCATCGACAACATCTTCAGATTCACACAAGCCGGTTCTGAGGTCTCGGCTCTGCTAGGCCGCATGCCGTCGGCGGTAGGCTATCAACCGACGTTGGCCTCTGAGATGGGAGCGATGCAAGAGCGGATCACTTCGACCAAACAGGGGTCAATCACCTCTGTGCAGGCGATTTACGTTCCGGCCGATGACTATACCGATCCCGCGCCAGCCACGACCTTTGCACACCTCGACGCAACGACGAATCTGTCCAGAGCTATCGTCGAGAAGGGCATTTATCCGGCGGTCGACCCTCTGGCGTCCACGTCACGGATTCTCGATGCGAACGTCATCGGTGACGAGCACTACAACGTCGCTCGCGACGTCAAGCAGGTACTGCAACGTTACAAGGACTTGCAGGACATCATATCGATTCTTGGTATTGATGAGCTTTCGGAGGAAGACAAGCTTGCCGTGGCACGAGCCCGTCGCATCGAAAGGTTCCTTTCGCAGCCGTTCTTTGTTGCGTCCCAGTTCACGGGACTTGAAGGCAAGTATGTGCCAATCGCGGACACGATCCGCGGGTTCAAAGAAATTGTTGATGGTAAGCATGACGAGCTGCCGGAACAGGCGTTTCTCCTGGTGGGCACCATCGAGGAGGCGGTGGAGAAGGCCAAGAAGATGAAGAGCGAGGCGGCGTGAGCCGGAAACGCGATCCACGCGACAACTAGTTTCCCAGAGTAGATGGACTTCTGCGATGCCTATGCCCGGACACCTTACGTTGGAAATCGTCACCCCGGACCGCGCCGTCGTCAGCCAGCGCGTTGATGAAGTGCAGGTTCCTGGGGGGGATGGTTCGTTTGGTGTACTTCCTGGGCACACCCCGTTGCTGACCACCTTGCAGGTCGGCGAGTTGTGGTATCGAACGGGCGAGGAAACAGCTCGCGTTGCTGTGTCGTTTGGGTTTGCTGAAGTGCAACCTGACCGCCTCACGATTTTGGCGCAGATGGCTGAATCCGCAGAAGACATCGACACGACGCGCGCCGAGGCGGCACGAAAACGCGCTGCGGACCGGTTGGCACAACCGAGCGCCAACATTGACATTGGGCGCGCGCGTGTGGCTCTGCAGAAGTCCTTGGTGCGATTGAAAATCGTGAGCCAAGGCAACATTCGGGACTGAATCACTGACCCTCCACGGCCCTATCGCTTGGGTTCCCGCGGCGAGTGCGCGACAATTCAGGAGGCGAGCTCATGCGCGTTTCCTTTGCTTCGGCTACTGACACCGGTCTGCGGCGATCCGTTAACGAGGACGATCTCTCTGTCCGGGAGGACCTGGGCCTGTTCGTTGTGGCCGATGGAATGGGTGGCCATGTGGCCGGCGAAGTGGCCTCGAAGGCCGCCATCGAGGGGATCGTGGCCTTCGTGGAGGCGACAGTCTCCATGTCGCCGGACCAAACGTGGCCGTTTCCGTTCGACCCTGCGTTGAGTGCCAACGGCAACCGTTTAGCCGCCGGTTTCAGAATGGGCAACCGTCGATTGTCGACCATGACGGCGTCGTCGCCGGAACTTAGAACAATGGCGACCACAGCCGTGGCGGTCCTTATCGATGGCGGGACTCTGACCCTCGCGCACGTAGGCGACAGCCGCATTTATCGGTTGCGGCGCGGAACACTTGAGCGACTGACCTGCGACCATTCCTGGGTGGAAGAGCGAGTCCGTGCGGGACTACTCAGTGAAGACCAAGCTCGCAATCATCGTGACCGCCATATTGTGACGCGAGCCATCGACGGTCGGGAAAACCTTGAGATCGATATAGAGGAATTGGCGCTGGAACCTCAAGATCGACTCCTGCTCTGTTCTGACGGCGCGACCGCGGTCCTCACTGATGATGAGATCCGCGAGGTGCTCAGTCGCGACAGCAGCCTCAACGACCTGTGCAACGCGCTCGTGCAGGGCGCCAACGACGGCGGGGGCCCGGATAACGTGACCGCGATCGTGCTTGAGATCAATGCTGTCTAACTTGCGGCAGCTGTTCCGCTACCGGGGCCTCGTCCAGATCCTCGTCGCCCGCGAGCTCAAAGCTCGCTACCGTGGCTCGGTTCTGGGTTTTTTCTGGTCCTTTGTCAACCCGCTCCTGCTCCTCCTGGTGTATTCGTTTGTTTTCACGGTTGTTATGCCTCGGGGTGAACAGCT
>DQEK01000112.1:0-444 GCA_003533545.1 Acidobacteriota bacterium
CCGGATGGCGCCGTAGCCGCCGTGGTGGGGCACCTGCCACATGTCGACGATGCCGAGTCTGTTTTCTGGGCAGGCCAGCGCGTGTTCTCGGTCTGGCGTCATGTCGCCCATGTTCAGGAACTGGAATCCGCCCAGGGAGATGAGATAGCCGAGGCTGTGACCATTTTCACCTTGGTCCGGGTCCGGGGGGGCGACCCCGGCGCAAAGGGCATTGGGTGCACGGCGTTCAGGGGAGCCGATGAGCTGGCGGTGGGCTCCGATGAAAGAGAATTCAATCCCGGAAAACGGTAGTTTGTCGCCGGGAGCGATGGAGCGGCGGCGATTCCCCGCCAGGGCCAGGTACTCTTCCCATAGCGGGCGGCCGCTTTCGCTCTGTCGTTCCACGCTGTCACCATGGTCGATGATCTGGGTAATCGGGGTGCGGTCGTCAAGGGCGGCTAGTCC
>DQEK01000112.1:787-8445 GCA_003533545.1 Acidobacteriota bacterium
CCAACGTGATCGGCGTGGAAATGAGAGAAGAGGAGGTAGTCTATTTTGTTAACCCCTGCATGCCGCATGGCGGCGAGAATTCGCTCTGCGTCCCTAGCGTCTGCTCGGGACCAGCCGGTGTCCATCAACACGGACTCCTGTTCCGGGGTTACGACCAGAGTGGCCGCTCCTCCCTCCACGTCGATCCAGTAGATCTGCAGTGCAGGCGGCGCCTGTCCAGTTGCCAGAAGCGGGGCCAGGAGCACGGCGAGAATTGCGAAGAATGGTCCCAGAATTCGGAAGTTTGCATGGAACATAGATATTGACCTGTTCGACATGGTGCCTTGATTCCTCTCCATTCACAGGCTGCGCGAATGTGGTAATGATAGTCGACTGACCGGCTGACGACTTAAAGAGAGAAACTTAATTGTGCCAACGCCCCTGGGGCACGCGCTCGGTGGACTCGCAGTGGGGGTCCTCGTTTCTGGGCCCACGACGCGGATGCTCACCGTCGGACGGAGAAAGGTGCCGCTCCTCGTGGCCTGGTCCGTATGTGGCATGCTGCCAGATCTCGACTTCCTTGTCGGTGCCCATCAAGGAGTAACTCATTCGCTGGGGGCGCTTTTGGTGGTGGCTCTGGCAACGCAGATTCTTGAACCGCGGCGTCCGGTGCTTTGGGTCGCGGCCGCCGCGGCATACGGTAGCCATTTGGTTCTCGATTGGCTTGGGAGCGACACGGTGGCGCCTATCGGGATTATGGCGCTTTGGCCGTTCGACGGAGGCTTCTACTTGTCGCCTTACGAATGGTTCTTTCCTGTATGTCGAGACTATTGGCTTGTGGCTTGTCGGGCTGACCTGGTTCAGGCTGTTACTTGGGAATTGGTTTCGCTAGGACCGTTGGTCATTGCGGTGCTTCTCTTTGGTCGGTTTCGGCGTGGCCGAGCTGGCTAGTCGCGCCTCGGACTCGTGTCGAAGTGAGGCAGAGTAGGCGGCGTGCCTGGAGCCTCTGTGCGGGGTATTCCATGTAGGGTATATCTGGGTGGCGGCGTGTGCCGGGATGTTGCCTTCTTGACCGGTCGCGGGACGCATAGTACGGTTACGCGGTTTTTTCCGCTTTGTAGCCAGACTGCGGTTGCACGTAACTCGCCTGGCATTGCACTCAATTTCCGTTTACTGAGTCTCGTTGCGCACCGTGCTGGTCGCTTTCCATGTCTAGTACCGCGACATCGTTGCTTAAGACGCCGCTTCACGCTCTCCATGTGTCAGCTGGCGCGAAGATGGTCACCTACGGCGGTTGGGAGATGCCGCTGCAGTACTCCGGTATTGCCCAAGAACATCTTGCGGTCCGCCGGTCCGCCGGCCTATTCGATGTTAGTCATATGGGGGAAATCGAAATTGCCGGACGAGATGCACTAGCGGCTGTTCAGCGTGTCTCGTCAAATGATGCAGCGCGCCTTGACACCGGTCAGGCTCAATATTCGGCATTGACCACCCGACAAGGCACTTTCGTAGACGACCTACTGGTGTACCGGCTGACCGGTGAGCACTTCATGTTGGTTGTCAACGCGTCCAACATAGCAAAAGCGTTTTCCCACGTCTCGACCGCTATTCAGGGCTTTGGGGATGTCGCTGCGGTGAACACGTCCTCGCGCTACGCGCTCCTGGCGGTGCAGGGCCCGCTGGCGTGTGGAATTTTGCAGTCGCTGACCGAGGTCGACCTTGCCTCCATTGGCTATTATCGATTCGAGACGGGCGAAGTGGCGAGTCTCCGCTGCACGATTTCCCGCACCGGCTACACGGGTGAAGATGGATTTGAAATTTTTATTCCGCCACAGGGGGCCGAACGTCTCTGGCGCGCTCTTCTCTCCGCCGGAGCAGAGCAGGGGATCGTGCCTGCAGGGTTGGGTGCTCGAGACACACTGAGGCTTGAGGCCGCTATGCGTCTTAGTGGGCAAGATCTCGATGAAACGACAACCGTGCTCGAGGCTGGGCTCGGATGGATCGTCGGATGGGACAAGGGAGATTTCATCGGGCGAGATGCGCTTGTCGCACAGCGGGCGTCAGGCGTGACCCGAAAACTGGTTGGCTTCGAGATGGTTGGACGCGGTATAGCACGCCACGGTTACCCGATCTTCGTCGACGGCGCATCGGTGGGATTCGTGACCAGCGGCACGAGGACCCCGTTTCTTGAGAAAGCCGTAGGTCTAGCGTATCTTCCCATTAGCGCATGTGCACCAGGGACCGAGTGCGCCATTGAGATCCGGGAGCAACTGGTTATGGCGCGCGTCGTGGCGTTGCCGTTCTATAGGCGTGAGCCCCGATAGCGGTGTTTCGGGGACAGCGATTGCAGGATAATCCCGGATTGAATCGCGACGTGTCGTTTGATGTGTTAGAGGGGGAAAATGGGAAATAGTTCCAGACGGTCTCCTGCCAGGGGCACGTCGACCGGAGGCGCAGGGCGGTAGCATGTATCCGAGTGATAGACACTACACGAAGGACCACGAGTGGATTGCTGTGACCGGTACGACGGCGCAAATTGGCGTCACGGACTACGCGCAGCAACAGTTAGGTGACGTGGTGTTCGTCGAGTTGCCGGAGGTCGGTCAGACGTTCGATCAGGGGGCGCAATTCGGCTCAATTGAGTCGGTGAAGGCGGTGTCCGATCTATTCTGTCCAATGGCCGGCCGCGTGGTCGAGGTGAACGCCGAACTCACGGAACACCCGGAGGCGGTAAACGCCGGGCCGCATGATGCCTGGATGGTCGTGATCGAGTTGAGTGATGCTTCCCAGGTAGAAGGATTGCTCGACTCAACCGCGTACGGTGAGTTGGTGGCGTAGTGCGGTCGCGTCCGGATCACTTCGTTGACCGCCATATCGGCCCTGGCACGGATGACCTAATCGAGATGGTCGCCGCGGTCGGGGCGTCGTCGCTTTCCGCCCTGATCGACGAGACAGTTCCCTCCGATATTCGACTGACCGCTCCCGTAGACGTACCAGGGCCAGATACGGAGGCGGAATTCCTTGCCCGCACCCGGGCGATAGGGAAACGAAACCGACCTGGCAGGCCGTTTATCGGCCTCGGTTACTACGGCTGCATTACACCCAGCGTCATTCTAAGAAATGTTTTCGAGAACCCAAGCTGGTATACGCCGTATACGCCCTATCAGGCGGAAGTCGCACAGGGGCGACTCGAGGCGTTGCTTAACTATCAAACCATGGTCGCTGATCTTACCGGGATGGCGATCGCTAACGCCTCGCTGCTCGACGAAGCGACGGCAGCCGCCGAAGCAATGGCGTTGCTGCATCGGGTACAGGCGAGGCGGCGTGCTGCCGCGAACCGGTTCCTTGTGTCCGAGGGGTGCTTTCCGCAGACCATAGAAGTGGTGCGCGGACGGGCTGAGCCGCTCGGCATAGAAATCATCGTCGGAGATCCAAATGCTTGGTGCCTTGACGAACGCGTGTTTGGATTGTTGCTCCAAAACCCAACTGCTGACGGGGAGATCACGGCGATTGAAACGGTGATCGAAGAGTCCCACGGCGCAGGCGTATTGGTGGCGGTTTGTAGTGACCTGCTCGCATTGACTCTCCTGACGCCGCCCGGGGAATGTGGGGCCGATGTCGTGGTCGGTAATTCCCAGCGGTTCGGGGTGCCTCTGGGTTACGGTGGTCCCCATGCAGCATTTTTTGCGACTCGAAGCGAGTTCGCCCGTCAGACACCAGGACGAATCATTGGAGTGTCGGTCGACCGCCACGGGGACCAGGCGTTTCGCATGTCCCTGCAGACGCGGGAACAGCACATCCGTCGTGAACGAGCTACTTCGAACATCTGTACTGCACAGGCGCTTCTTGCGAATATCGCCGGATTTTACGCGGTTTACCACGGGCCGGCTGGTCTGCGTGGCATAGCGGAGCGGGTCCATCGATTAACCGTCCGGCTCGCTGCTGGATTCCAGGCTCTTGGAATTGAACCAGCGCATCGCTGTTTTTTTGACACACTGAGCGTCACGCTACCGACTACTGCGTCTGAGCGTTTCCGGAGCGACGCAACCGCCACGGGTCTCTATTTTCGGTACGACGGACCGGCGATTGGGATCTCGCTCGACGAGACGACGACCGATTCGGATGTGATGGAGATACTCGCGATCGCGGCCACCGCGCTGGGTACGGTTACCCCCGAGGTGAGCTTCGACGCGGGGGTGCCTCTGGCCTGGCCGGAAGCGTTGCGCCGTTGTTCGCCCTTCCTTGAGCACCCTGTGTTCCATCGCCATCGGTCGGAGACGCGGATGATGCGGTATCTCAAAAGGCTAGAGCGGCGAGACATCGGACTCGACGTGTCGATGATCCCACTTGGTTCGTGCACCATGAAACTCACCGCCGCGACGGAGATCCGTCCGTTGAGTTGGCCCGAGTTTTCGCTGCTTCATCCGTTCATGCCGATGGACCAGGCAGCGGGCTACCAGGCGGTTTTCCGTGAGCTTGAGTCATTTCTCTGCGCGATTACGGGCCTCTCGGCTGTGTCCTTGCAGCCGAACTCTGGTGCGCAGGGAGAGCTCGCAGGGCTGCTGGTCATCCGGGCATTCCACAGGTCCCAGGGACGTCCCTCGAGAGACGTCGTCCTGATTCCAGCTTCGGCGCATGGCACGAACCCAGCGAGTGCGGTGATGGCAGGAATGCGGGTCGTGATCGTGGCCTGCGACGAGCAGGGGAACGTAGATGTAGATGATCTACAAGTAAAAGCGCAGACTCATCAGGATACATTGTGCGCGCTCATGGTGACCTATCCGTCGACGCATGGCGTTTTCGAGGACGCCATTCGAAATGTCTGTGCCATCGTGCACGAGCACGGCGGCCAGGTATATATGGACGGTGCGAATATGAACGCACAAGTCGGGTTGACGAGTCCGGCCACGATCGGGGCCGACGTTTGTCACCTCAACTTGCACAAGACGTTCGCGATTCCACACGGTGGTGGTGGTCCTGGCATGGGTCCGATTGCTGTGGCATCTCACTTGGCTCCTTACCTGCCAGGTCATCCACTGTTGCCGGTAGGAGACGAGTTTGCCGTTCCTGCGGTCGCAGCCGCCCCGTGGGGAAGCGCAAGCATTCTGCTTATCTCCTATGGCTATATGCGTCTGCTTGGAGGAGATGGGATGCGCCGGGCGACGGAGGTGGCCATTCTCAATGCAAACTACATAAAAGCGAAGTTGGCTGAGCATTTTGACGTGTTGTACACACGAGAAAATGGGCGGGTTGCACATGAAATCATCTTTGATCTACGTGGGTTTAGATCTGCGGGGGTCACCGAGCTTGATGTGGCCAAGCGCTTGATGGATTATGGATTTCACGCACCAACGGTGTCGTTTCCGGTGCCAGGGACAATGATGGTTGAACCGACGGAGAGTGAGTCACGCGATGAGCTCGATCGATTCTGCGAGGCGCTGGTCAGCATCCGTGGCGAGATTCAGGAGATTGTGGATGGCGAGGCCGACGCTGTCGACAATGTGTTGAAGAATGCCCCTCATACGGCGGCAGAGGCGACGGCCGACAACTGGTCCCATCCATACAGTCGTTTGCGAGCGGTGTATCCGAGACCCTTTGTGCGTGATCAGAAATTCTGGCCGGCGGTCGGGCGGATCGACGATGTCCACGGTGACCGGAACCTCTTCTGCAGTTGCCCCCCGAGCGAACACTACGAAGACGGGTAGGGCTAGGTCAGTCCGCGGCGGGGTCACGGGCGGTTTCGTGCGCACGTCTGCGAAACTGCTCTAGTAGACGCATAGTGATAGGCCCGGGTCGGCCCGAACCGATCTGGTGGGAACCTACGCGGATCACTGGCACGACCTCCCGAGTGGTGCTGGTGATGAACATTTCATCGAGTTGCGGCAAATCTGTTTCTCTGAGAACTGCCTCCGCTACGGGAACCTCGAGGTCGGTTCCAACCTCGAACAAGAAGTTTCTGGTCACTCCCTCAAGCAATCCGGCATCGAGTGGTGGTGTGAGTACCTTGCCGTCTCGAACGACGAATAAATTCGATTGTGAGCATTCCGCGAATTCGCCACGATGATTCAACAGGATGGCTTCATCGGCTTTCAGATGCAGGGCTTCCTGCATGGCCAGTACGTTATTCAGGAGGTTGTTTGATTTGATACTGGGGTCGACGCTTTGGGGGTGGTTACGTAACACGCTTGCTACTACCAAGCGTAGGCCGGTTCGAATCTTAGTCTCCGGGATCTCGCGGTGAGCCTGGGCGATGATTACGACCGTCGGTCTTCGACAGGCAGACGGGTCGTAGGACAGCTCTCCGATTCCTCGAGTAATCAGGATTCGGAGCATGACCTCGCCAGAGGGATGCACGTCGGCCATGGTTGCCTGCAGTCGCTGGGTGAAGTCGTCGTCTTGCAGGGGGATGGCGATGGTCAGACGCTCGGCTGACGCACGGAGCCGTTTGAGATGGCGGTCGAGGAAAAAGGGACGTCTGTTGTAGGTACGCAGGGTCTCGTAGACGCCGTCGCCATATAGAAATCCATGGTCGAATACTGAAACAACCGCCTGGTCTGCGGAGGTGACTACGCCATTAACGTTGACAGTTGCTTCCATCGTCCTCGAGCGGGATTGATGCAGCGGGTCGACCGTTCTCAAATCGCGAATGAATGTCCCGCAGATGGACGTGGCCGGACCGCCAGCGTGGACAGAGTACCATAGACGGGAGACAGCCTCGTTGATTGGTCGCGATGTGTGAGCGGCACGCCGCCGACGCTCACCCGGGAAGGATTGTTCACAGTCTATGCGCGTCTTGACCTCGGACCAGATGCGGGCCGCCGACCGTAGCACAGTTGAGGGTGCCGGCGTCACGTCGTCGTTGTTGATGGAGAACGCCGGTCGTGAGTTTGTCTCCGCAATAGCGCAGCATCTGTCGACGCTTGACAGCCAACGTGTGGCCGTCGTTTGCGGCAAAGGAAACAACGGCGGTGATGGGTTTGTGGTGGCGAGGGTACTTGGCTCGCGTGGGGTGGACGTGCACGTATATTTGACCGTGCCGAGGTCGGAAGTTAGCGGTGATGCCGCGTTGACTCTGGCCGCGCTTGGGGCGGCCAGTCTACGGGTGGATGACGCTGCGACTCAAGAATTGTGGACGCTGGCGTTGCCGGCAATCGCCGGGAGTGACTTGATCGTTGACGCTCTCTTTGGCACCGGATTGTCCCGTCCTCTTGAGGGCCGCTGGGCCAGCGTAATAGACGATCTCAATGCGACAGGTGTGCCGATTGTCTCAGTCGATGTGCCGTCTGGCGTCTCCGGCGAGACGGGGTGCATGATCGGCGCGACCATAAAGGCGACTATGACGGTCACCTTTGGGGCTCCAAAAATCCCGCTCGTGATGATGCCAGCCGCACTCATGGCCGGGGAGGTCGTCGTGGTTGACATTGGCGTTCCGCAGGCGATCATCGATGACGTCCCTGGGGAGCGCTTGGAAAGCATCACGCATGAGCAGGCAAGCGCGTGGGTTGAAACCAGACGCGACGATATTCACAAGGGTGAATGTGGCCGTGTGGTAATCGTGGCGGGCTCTGTGGGCAAGGCAGGCGCGGCCCAATTGGCGGCGTTGGGGGCCCTCCGGTCTGGCGCGGGTCTCGTCACGGTTGCTACTCCGCGGTCGTGCCTGGGCGTGGTAGCTGGGTTTA
>DQEK01000112.1:8784-8917 GCA_003533545.1 Acidobacteriota bacterium
GCCTGAATACATGACGCTTGGGCTTGACGAAACGACCGACGGGATGGTTGCCGAGACCGCCGTGGATGCGGTCCTAGGCTACGACTGTGACGTACTGGCGGTGGGGCCGGGACTGGGGTTGGGTTCGTCGGTT
>DQEK01000269.1:0-1151 GCA_003533545.1 Acidobacteriota bacterium
CTGATTGCCGCGCTTGGCCAGGCCTGCGCCGCTACGACACCGCCAACTGATGAATCCGTGGTCGAGACGACAGCGACCGCATCTCCGACGCCTGGCGAGTCGTGGGAGGTTTCCGCTACGCCCGAAGGCATCGGTTACTCAGCCGAAGCGCTAGCCGCAGCACAGGCCTATACGGAGACAATCAACACTGCGGCGGTGATGATTGTCGCTGACGGCATCGTCGTCGATCAGTGGGGTGAGACCGAGCGCAAGTTCAACATCCACTCGATCCGCAAGAGTTTCCTTGCAGCGATGTACGGGATCCATGTGGCTGCTGGTGAGATCGACCTCGATGCGACGATGGAATCACTCGGCATCGACGATAACGAGCCGTCACTCGATGAACTTGAGAAGAACGCTACAGTGCACATGCTGCTGAAAGCCCGCTCGGGCGTGTACCATCCGGCGCTGTACGAGACTGCGGGCATGGCGGCGCGGCGGCCGGCACGGCACAGTCACGAGCCTGACACCTTTTGGTATTACAACAATTGGGACTTCAACACCCTGGGTACAATCTTCAGGAATCTCACCAAGACCGACATCCACCGGGAGTTTGGCCGCCACATTGCCGACCGTATTGGTATGCAGGACTATGAGCCGGCGGATGGTGCCTACGTTGCGGGGGCGGATTCAGTTCATCCTGCCTACCCGTTCCGGATGACCGCCCGCGACATGGCTCGTTTCGGCCTTCTTTTTCTCCGGGAAGGAGCCTGGAACGGCGAGCAGATTGTTCCCCGCGACTGGATCCGGGCGACAATTACCTCTTACTCGGATGCCGGTGGCTCCGGCGGCTACGGCTATATGTGGTGGGTCGCAGCGAACCGCAAGCACCTTCCAGGTGTGGATCTGCCGGACGGTGGCTACAGCGCCCGTGGCGCAGGCGGGCACTACATCCTGGTGGTACCAGCCTATGATCTGGTCATCGTGCACCGGGTTAACACCGATATCAGTGGCAACAGCGTCAGTTCTTCGGAATTTGGCGAGATCGTAAGGCTGATCCTAGAGGCAAGGGTTAGCTAAGGAGCAAGTTGATGATGAGTGAATCAAGCGTAGTGGATTGCCGGCAGAACAAGTTAGAGGAGGACAATCACCGGCTGAAACTAACTGTTGGC
>DQEK01000269.1:1281-4094 GCA_003533545.1 Acidobacteriota bacterium
CTATGATCTGGTCATCGTGCACCGAGTTAATACTGATATCAGCGGAAACAGCGTCAGTTCCTCGGAATTTGGCGAGCTCGTAAGGCTGATCCTAGAGGCAAGGGCTAGCTAAGGAGAAGGTCGATGATGAGTGAATCAAGCGCAGTGGATTGCCGTCAGGACAAGTTAGAGGAGGACAACCACCGGCTGAAACTAACTGTTGGCGCGTTGCTGCTGGTGCTGGCAGCGGTGCCCTTAGTCGGTGCACTGATGCCTCAGCAGATACCGGATGTGATTGCGGATGCGTCTGCATCAGGCCAGGATGGTTCTTCCTACGAAGCGGTCTTATTTCGCAAAGACGTCATGGTCCCCATGCGGGACGGTGTCAAACTTGCAACCGACATCTATCGTCCAGCCCAGAACGGTGAACCGATAGGAGACCAGCTTCCGATCCTGCTGCAGCGGACCCCATATAGTAAGGAAGGCCAGGGGCTCGTCGAGAGTGCCAAGTATTTCGTCCGTCACGGTTATATCGTGATCCTGCAGGACATTCGAGGGCTATATAAATCAGAAGGAACGTTCAGTAAATACGATCAGGTCACCGCCCGCGACGGGTACGACACAATCGATTGGATTGGGGCCCTGCCGTATACGGACGGTCAAGTCGGTATGTGGGGCACTTCCTACGGAGCACACACACAGGCGGATGCCGCCAAGACGAATCCCGCCAATCTCAGGACTCTTGTGCTCAACTTTGGAGGCCTCCACAACGGCTGGGAAATCAAAGTCCGCAACCACGGTGCGTTCGAGTTAGGACAGCAGCTTGGTTGGGCCTTTAGTCAAGTTGCTTCGGAATCGGATGACCCGGTCGTGAGAGCGATGATGGAAGCCGAACCGGTCGAGAAGTGGTTCGCCGCTATGCCGCTCAGGAAAGGACTTAACCCCTTGTCGGTGGCACCCGAGTTCGAAAACTACATCCTGGAAATGTTGACGCACGGGGATTATGACGAGTACTGGATGGGTTTAGGCGTCAACTGGCAGGATTATTACGCGGGAACGTCAGACATCCCGATGTTGCACGTTGGCGGCTGGTACGACACCTACGCCGGGAGTACGTTCGCAAACTACGTTGGCCTCTCGAGGACCAAGCAGTCGCCGATACAGCTGCTGGTGGGACCCTGGGTCCATGGTGGCAATACCCGCTCGAGTTCCGGCGACGTGGAGTTCGGACCTGAAGCGGCAATTCTCGATTTTGGCGGCGAATTTCATCTGCGATGGTTCGACCACTATCTGAAGGGCGTGCCCACGGGTGTTGGCGAGTGGCCGGCGATCAAACTGTTTGTAATGGGAACCGGGGATGGTCATAAGGACGCGAACGGCAGGCTGTATCACGGTGGTTATTGGCGAGAGGAAACGGAATGGCCGCTGCCGAGCACGGAGTTCGTAAAATATTACTTCCATACTGACGGTACCTTGGGTAGGGTGCTGCCTGCCTCGGGCGTCGCACCAACAACCTACCGATATGACCCGCAAGATCCGGTGCCTACGATCGGCGGATCGTTCTCCGGCGCCCTCAAGAGAGGTCCTTACGACCAACGCACCAGGGAATTCAAAAGCCTCCGTGGTGGGTCGGAAAACGGGTTCTACGGTTCGAAGCCGCCTTATTTACCACTCAAGACCCGGCCCGATGTGGTGGTATTCCAGACGGAGCCGCTCGAAGAGGACGTCGAGGTGGTGGGCCCGATCACCGTAATGCTGTACGCAGCATCTACGGCAGTCGATACTGACTTCACGGCCAAGTTGATCGATGTCTACCCTCCGAGCCAAGACTTCCCGTCCGGCTTCGACATGAACTTGACGGACGGCATCATTCGAGCCCGATATCGGAATTCCCCCGAAGAACAGGAATTCATGATGCCCGGCGATGTCTACGAGTTCGTGATCGAGCCGTTTCCAACGGGGAACGTGTTCAAGAAGGGGCATCGCATCAGGATTGATATCTCAAGCAGTAACTTTCCCAGATTTGACGTGAATCCGAATACCGGGGAGCCACTTGGCAGACACCGGCGAATGATAGCGGCTGACAATTCGATCTATCACGATGCCGCTCACCCGTCCCATGTGGTCCTTCCCATCGTGCCTGCAAGACGGTAGTGGCCGTGTCCGAGATGGTGACAGTATCGTTGCGAGCGCAACGGCCACAGTTTTTTATCCCTGGTTGTCGTTGCCCTGAATTCCTTATAGCAAGGAGACCCGAACATGTTTCAGCTTGACCGCCGCAGTTTCGTCCGTGCTTTGACGCTCACCGGCCTGGTCTCAAGCGCCGAAGCTAGCAGCTTGGTTGCCAGCGCCGAGGCGAACAGCAAGAACGTTACCGCCTCGCCCCAGGGTGATGCTCTGCCGGCAAAGGATGTGACTCGTAACCTCGCCCGCTACGTTGTCTCGGCCCGCACGGAGGACTTGCCAGAGAGCGTGCGCAAGGAAGCGACCCGAACCATGTTGAACTGGGTTGGCTGTGCGGTAGGCGGGTCAAGGCACGAGACCGTCGATAATGCCATCGGAGCGCTCGCTCCGTTTTCGGGCCCTGCCCAGGCGAGCGTGCTTGGTCGCGGCGAACGCATGGACGTGCTTCATGCGGCGCTGATGAACGGTATCAGTTCGCACGTTTTCGATTTTGACGACACGCACCTAAAAACCGTAATTCACCCGGCGGGCCCGGTCGCATCGGCAATCCTGGCTTTGTCCGAGTATCGACCAGTCTCCGGCCGTGACTTTCTCAACGCGCTGGTGCTCGGCATCGAAACGGAGTGCCGGATCGGCAACGCTGTGTATCC
>DQEK01000017.1 GCA_003533545.1 Acidobacteriota bacterium
GTCGTTTGAATTGGCGTTGCGGTCTGCGGGCATTGCCGCGTGCAATCTGGTTCGGGTCTCCAGTATTTTTCCTCCCGGATGCAGGATTCTGACGAAGACCGGCGGTATCAGGAAGCTACAGCCAGGACAGGTCACGTTTGTGGTGATGTCCGAAGCGGCGACCAGCGAAGCTCATCGACTCATCGCCGCGACGATCGGTGTGGCGATTCCGCGTGACCGTAAGTTGTTCGGATATCTTTCCGAGCATCACAGTTTCGGTGAAAACGAGGAGACCGCCGGCGACTATGCCGAAGAACTTGCAGCGGAGATGCTGGCGACGACGCTCGGGCTTGATTTCGATCCCGACAAAAGTTGGGACGAAAAGAAGGAAGTCTACCGGCTCTCGAATCAAATTGTTCGGACCCAGAACGTGACCCAGACCGCGGTCGGAGACAAGAAGGGGCTCTGGACGACCGTGATTGCCGCGGCCGTGCTGGTCGGTTGAGATGCGGTGTCCGCATCCGGACACGTCGGGTCGGCAACCCCGTGCGTCCCATCTCTAACGGGCTCGCTGCTTGTGTAGTTTCTTTCTACGACTTGGCATACCGCCGTCTGGCGAGTGTCGCCGAATGTCGCAGGCCGCCCGCGGTGTCCAGAATTGGGCGGTCTGACGATACTGGGTTGCAGGAGAAGCACTATGAGGTTGAGGGGCAGCGGTGGTTTCACCTTGATCGAGTTGCTGATTGTAGTAGCGATCATCAGCATCATCGCGGCCATCGCAGTGCCGGGCCTGCAACGGGCGCGGATGTCCGGTAACGAAGCTTCGGCGATCGGCTCGCTTAGAGCCATCAACAGCGCACAGGCAACCTTTGCGGCGAGCTGCGGCAGCGGGTTTTATGCCCCGTCGCTGGCTCGGCTTGCTACGCCGCCGACGGTCGGCGGCGGCGACGGCTTCATCGGGACTGACCTGAATGCCGATCCCTCGGTCAAGAGCAGCTATACCATCACCCTAACTGCTGGCGCTGCGGCGACCGGGGCTCCAGCATCGTGTAACGGGGCCGGGGCCGGTAGCGTGGTGTCGACGTATTTTGTCAGCGCGTCGCCCACGACGGGCGGCGGAGCGCGCTTCTTCGCGACCAACCAGGGAGGCACGATTTACCAGTCGACAGGCGTCGTGCCGGTCGCGCAGAACGGCGCCCCAGCAGGAGCCACGCCGATTCAGTAACGCTGTTCCGACGGTGGGTTCTCGATGGCGATCGGCGTTCGTCCACTGTCTACCCAGGTTGCGGTTCGTTGCAGTTCTGACGTCGTCGGTGCTGATGACCTGGTTGTTTTGAGGAGTGCATTATGAGCCCGTTTGTTCGGCGCACCATTCTCGCGTTGGCCTTTGTTGGCCTGGGATCTGCGGGGACCTCGACCTTCGTGCACTACCAGCTGGTCCAGGACCCAAGCTATACGAGCTTCTGTGACATCAATGACACGGTCAGCTGTACCCAGGTCTACCTGAGTAGCTACGGCTCGGTGGGTGGGATACCGACCGCACTCCTCGGTGCGTTCTGGTTCGGGTTGGTGTTGCTGCTCACGTTAGCTGCCGGGCCCGCGTCGAGCGAGATAGCCGAGAACATTGGAGGCTACTTACTGGTGCTTTCGACGATCGGCCTCTCCGCCGTGCTATTTCTGGGCTATGTCTCCTTCATGGTCATCGGGGCGCTGTGTGTGCTGTGTGTCGTGGTATATGCAGCGGTGATCGGCATTTTCTTGTTGTCGGGTGCCTCGGATTCGATCCCTTGGCTGTCGATTCCGGGCCGCATGGCCGGTGACCTGGGACGGTTGGTGCGGAGTCCGGTCGCGCTGGCGTCGACCCTTGTGTATCTCGGTGCAACCGCGGCGACGGTCGCGGTGTTTCCTGGCGAGGACACTGGACTGTCGGTCTCGAGTGGGTCGAGCGGCGTCGCGGATACCGCCGAGGATTCGAGCGATGACGGGACGGAGTTTGCCCGGTACTGGGATGCACAGCCGCGAGTCGAGCTGCCGGTACCTCACGATGGCGCGCAGGTGCTCGTGGTGAAGTTCAACGATTACGAGTGCCCTTCGTGTGCGGCCACCTATATGGCGTACGAACCGATCTTTGCGCGTTTCGAGTCGAGCCATCCCGGTGCCGTTCGACACGTGAGTATCGATTACCCTCTTGATCCTGAGTGTAACGACCAGACCCCGCGAGGTGGCCATATGGGCGCTTGTGAAGCGGCGGTGGCGGTCCGGCTCGCGCGCCGGTCCGATCGGGATGACCGGATGGCCCGCTGGCTCTATGAGAATCAGCAGTCGCTCTCGCGTGAGACGGTTGCGGAGGCGCTTGCTCGGATCGCGGGCATGTCCGACTTTGACGCGCTGTACGAGGCGACCTTGGAGGACGTGAAAGCGGACATCGCCTTGGGTGGAGTCATCGAGATCGAAGCTACTCCTACGTTCGTTATTAATGGTGTGATGATCAAAGGCGGATTGCAGCCAGAATATTTCGAGGCGGCCATCGAACTTGAACTCGAACGTGCCGCGGCCGGAGGTTCAATCGGGTAGCGCCGACGGGTGGCGTCATGGTGCGCCACGTAGGTCGGTCCGAGCGTGTCTTTGGGGCTTCTGGCAGGTGAG
>DQEK01000172.1 GCA_003533545.1 Acidobacteriota bacterium
CGACTTCGATATCAGCGGCACCCTAAATTTCACTAGAAATTTTGGAGCGCAGATCGGTTACCGGTCGTTGGACCTTAACGTGTCGTCAAATGAAGATCTGGCCGCACTCAAACTAACGGGACCTTACATCGGCGCGGTCGTTCGATACTGACCGCACCGAAATTCCTTCGCGGTACAGCAGTCTTTGAAATCACCCGCTCGTGGCGGGCACCCGTATCGACGCTAGCCGCTTCCCCGCAGATTGCAATGTCTCTTCGCACTTGCAGAACGCGAAGCGCACCTTAGTCCGACCTAGCTTTGATTCGTGATAAAAACTGCTGCCGGGCACGACCGCCACGCCGATCTCCGAAACCAAGTAACGAGCAAACTCAACGTCGTCTCCGAGCCCGAAATGACCGATCTCAGCCATCACATAGTACGCACCGTCTGGCGTGTAGCACTCGAAACCTCGCGACTCGAGCAGCCCCAGTAGCATGTCCCGACGTCGCTGATACCCTGCAGCCAAATCCGCGTAATATGAATCTGGCAAGGCGAGTGCGGTCGCACCCGCTTCCTGGAGTGGTGCCGCGGCACCAACGGTTAAAAAATCGTGGACTTTTCGGATTGCGCCGGCCAATCGGGGAGGCGCGATTGACCATCCAACCCGCCACCCGGTTACGCTGTAGGTCTTCGAAAGACTGTTGATGGTCACCGTCCGGTCGGCCATCCCTTCGATGGAAGCCATCGGCACGTGGCGGCAGCCGTCATAGAGAATGTGCTCGTAGATTTCGTCAGTGATTGCTAGAACGTCCCAGCGCTGACACAGCCCAGCGATGACACGCAACTCGTCCGGTGTAAACACCTTACCGGTCGGGTTATTGGGACTGTTAATGATGATAGCCCGAGTTCTTTCGCTGAACGCAGCAGCCAGGGCGTCCGGATCGAAAGTCCAGTCCGGCTCATGCAAGGTCACGTAGCGGGGCAACGCTCCGGATAAAATCGCGTCCGGGCCATAGTTCTCGTAGAACGGCTCGAACACGACCACTTCGTCGCCGGGATCGATGACGGCCAACATTGTGGATATCATCGCCTCGGTCGAACCACAGCAGACCGTGACCTGGGCGTCGGCGTCGACCTCCACCCGATACAGGCGACTGAACTCGCGCGCCACTGCCTGGCGGAGCGGTGCCGCACCCCATGTCACCGAGTACTGATTGATGTCGTCTGAGATGGCGTCACGGGCGGCGGCTTTCACCACCTCCGGCGCCGCGAAATCCGGAAACCCCTGAGAGAGGTTGATGGCCCCGCATCTCTCCGCCAAACGGGTCATCTCTCTAATAACCGATTCCGTGAACTGGCTGGCCTTCTGCGACCCGTTACGCGTCGACATGTCCAAATTATATTGATTTCCTTGGAGCTGCACGGCCAACGCCTGTAATTACGACCACGTCCCTGGGCTCGCAAGTTCTTGAATCAAATACAGTTCTTCGCTATAACTGTGCCGAAGTGCGGTTTGGTCAGCATAGAACGTACGTTGGGAGGAAATTGTTGCGGCCTTTCGCGTGGGTTGCCCGCCGTCGTGTGACCGCTGTTGCCACTCTCATCAGCCTATTTTTCATCGCCCCACCAGTTTCTGCGCAACAGCCGCTTGCACAGCGGGATCAACTGCTTCCACTCACTGAGTTCTCTCCGTCACTACTCGGAATGTACCGGAAAGTGCTGGAAATAGACTCTGAGATCAAGCGTTTTACTGACCAGTACGAACTTGATCCAGACTTGGCCCGCGCCGTGGTGCTTCACGAATCTGGAGGCAATGGGTCGGTCGTGTCCGTCGACGGCGCCCGCGGTTATTTCCAAGTGATGCCTGCAACATTTCGCGAGCTGCGAGTCGACACCAACATCGAAGGCGGCATCAAATACCTGTCCCAACAGGTGAAGCGCTTCGGCCGCGAAGACTACGCGCTGGCCGCCTACAACGGCGGACCGGGTCGGGTTTCAAGAAACCGACCGATGTATTTGGAGACGCTACAGTACGTGATGCAGGTCGGCGATTACCGCAACGCGCTCAAGCTGCATAAGACCTCCATCCGGCACCACGCCCTCGATATCCGACTTGAGTCAGTCCAAGAGGGCGACAGCTGGTGGTCGATATCTGAGCGCCTTGGCATTCCAATCTTGCAGCTCAGACTGCACAATCCGTTTCTGGCGAACCGGGCGCTACGGGTCGGCCAGCACCTCGCGTACCCTCCCGCACCGCGCGCTGACCTTTTTACCCAAGATGGCGACCACCTGCTATACCGAACCCGGCACGGCGACAACTATCTTCGCCTCGCGTTCATTCTCGAAGTTCCCCTCGAAGATCTGCGAGCCGCCAATAGCCTCTGGCGACTACAGAGCCTACCGACCGGTCAACTGCTCAGGATTCCGCTGGCTTGGGAGGGAAAGCACCAGGAGCATCGGGTAGAGACGGACGATGACCTGAAAGGGATCGCAGAAAAACTCGCATCCAACCCGTGGCGGATCATCCGTGACAACGGGCTATGGAATCAGCGATTGACCGCGGGTGCGACATTGCGAGTCCGCCCGGAAGCGCCGAGGCCAACCTTTCTGAACTATCGCGTGGCAGGCGGAGACACGCTGGGACGGATCGCCGCCCGCCACGGCACCAGCATCAGAGCCATCCAAGCAGCCAACAACATGGGACGAAACACCCTCATTCGGATCGGTCAGAACCTGAGGGTCCCGGCCGCTGCCAATTAGCCGGCACGACCCAAGCCGGTCGCTACACGGTTCACGCGCCGCCACTAGAACCCCGGGAACAATCGGCTGGCAGAGTTTGCTGCCCTTTGGGGAACGCAATCG
>DQEK01000246.1 GCA_003533545.1 Acidobacteriota bacterium
GGACTGGGGTTGGGTTCGTCGGTTCGAAGATTTGTTCAGGAGTTGGTCAAGAGGGCGACCGTGCCTCTCGTTCTTGATGCCGATGCATTGAATGCGTTCGACGGCGAACTCGATGGATTGGCGGGACGTGACGGGCGGGAAGTTGTCATTACTCCACATCCTGGCGAGATGGCGCGCTTGGCTGGCACCACGACTGACCACGTACGAACACGTCGGCTAGAGAGCGCTCGTGCATTGGCGACCACGCGCTGTCTTTACGTCGTGCTGAAGGGGGCGCATACGGTAGTGGTCTCGCCGGAGGGCCGTGTGCTCGTGAATTTGACCGGAAATCCGGGTATGGCTACTGGCGGCACAGGTGATGTGCTTACCGGTGTAGTCGCGGCTTGGTTGGCTCAAATGGGTATCGCTGAGGTGGCTTGCGGGCTCGGCGTGTACCTACACGGTGCGGCCGGTGATAGGGCCGCAGAATTGCATGGTGAAGTGGCAATGATCGCCAGTGACCTGGCCGACTGCTTGGGTCCGGCGTTACTGGATTTAAGCCGTTCAGTGGAGGAGGACGGCGCAAGCCGTGGCTGAGCGCTACCTGAGCCATTCGGAGGCAGAGACTACAAGTTTTGCGGCGCAGCTCGCGCAGCGACTCGGACCAGGGAGCGTCGTCCTGCTCTACGGCGAACTCGGTGCCGGCAAGACGACCTTCGTGCGAGGATTTGTCCAGGGAGTCGGGTTGGCTCCAGACGAAGTGAGTAGTCCTACATTTACGTTGATTCAGGACTATGGCGAAGGACAGGTTTTTCATGTGGATTTGTACCGGTTGGAACCTGAGGAGGTGGACGATTTGGGCCTTGAGGAACTGCCTGAAGCTGGAGCCTTGGTCTGCATCGAATGGGCGGACCGACTTCCACGTCCTGTTGTAGGGGCGACCTCGGTATGGATTGTGGATGGTGGTGGGGATACAAGGGAATTCGTCGTTTCGTTCGCAGAAGTGGAGGGAACGTCCACTGGGTCGATTGATGGAGAAATCAATTATTCTGATCGATAATTCGGCGCTTCTTTGGTTATGACGACGTCGTGTACGTGACTTTCACGCATACCCGCCTGGGTAATTTGTACCAGACGCGCGTTTTTCTGCAGGTCGGGGAGCGTACCGGCGCCGCAGTACCCCATACCCGCACGGAGCCCACCGACCAGTTGATGGATCATCGCGCCAACTGACCCCTTGTGAGGGACACGGCCCTCGATGCCTTCGGGTACGAGCTTGTTTCCCTCTTCGGTCCCGCTGGCCAGGTCATAGTCTTCTTGAAAGTAGCGGTCTCGACTGCCCGCGCGCATTGCGCCGATGGAGCCCATGCCTCGGTACTCTTTGAAGCTCCGGCCCTGAAATAGAATCAACTCGCCCGGACTCTCATCTGTGCCAGCAAAGAGGCTGCCGATCATCACCGTGCTCGCTCCTACCGCCAGCGCCTTTGTGATGTCACCCGAGTACCGTATCCCGCCGTCCCCAATCACGGGAATCCCGTGCCGTCCGGCCGCTTCGGCGCATTCGGCTAGAGCGGAGATCATCGGCATTCCGATGCCGGCGATGACACGGGTCGTGCAGATGGAACCAGCCCCGATTCCGACTTTGACGCCGTCAACACCGAGGTCGATGAGCGCTTCGGTTCCATCGGCGGTTGCCACATTACCTGCGATCAGTTCGACACGAGGGAACTGCTTCCTGAGAGTGCGTACCATTGCCATCACGCCCTTCGAATGCCCGTGCGCGGTGTCGACGGCAAGCACGTCAACGCCGACGGCCACGAGTGCTTCTGCACGCGCAACCGTGTCCTTGGCGACTCCAAGCGCGGCTCCGACCCGAAGACGGCCCAACTCGTCCTTGGACGCGGTTGGGTAGGTGATCATTTTCTGGATGTCCTTGACGGTGATGAGGCCCTTGAGCATGAAGTCCTGGTCGACGACCAAGAGCTTTTCGACGCGATGCGTATGGAGAATCGAGCGGGCTTCCTGCAGGGTGGTTCCGACGGGTACAGTGATCAGGTTTTCACGAGTCATTACTTCAGAGATGGCTCGATCGACATCTCCCTCGAAGCGCAGGTCACGGTTCGTTAAAATACCAACCAACTTGCCTTCCGTGTCGCCGTTTTCGGTGATCGGGACGCCAGAGATCCGGTACTTTTGCATCAAGTCCAACGCCTGGTGAAGCCGATCGCTAGGGGAGAGTGTGATGGGATTGACAATCATCCCGCTCTCGGACCGTTTGACGCGGTCGACCTCAGAGGCTTGTTGGTCGATGGAGAGGTTTTTGTGGATTATCCCTAACCCGCCGAGTTGCGCCATTGCGATCGCCAGGCGTGATTCGGTCACCGTATCCATGGCGGCGCTGATGATCGGAACGTTGAGGGCGATGTTTCTGGTGAGCTGAGTCGAAACCTCGACATCCGCAGGTAGAACTTCTGATTGGCGTGGCACCAGCAACACGTCGTCGAACGTGAGCGCGACGGTGACGTCGGCCGCGGTGAACCGGCTGGCCGTTGTGTCGCTGTCCAGTTTCATTTCAGGCCCCATGGCACTTCTTGTATTTCTTGCCGCTGCCGCAAGGGCAGGGGCTGTTTCTTCCAACTTTCGGGGTGTCCCGTCGCATGGTTCTCACCTTCGCGTCGTCACCACCGGTACGCGCCGGTTGCGGACGACCACTGTTCGGAGTGCCTGAAAACACAGAGGCTCCAGCG
>DQEK01000376.1:0-2139 GCA_003533545.1 Acidobacteriota bacterium
CAGGTTTGACACGGTCGGCGACAATAATCAGGAAGCGCAACAGGGCCACACACCAACGGCTCCCGAGCGTCCCATAGAATAAGCGCCACCAAAGGAACATCAGGTCCTCCCGCCACCGTCTACTTCGTGTGAGGCTGGCGAGCGTCTTGTCCCGGAGACGGTCCGCGTCAGTCCGTCCTCCAGCGTGGTCTCAGGAGCCCAACCGGTCGCGGCCGCGAATCGCCGACCATCAACGACCCACCCGGCGTCGGCCTCGAGTTCCCGATGCTCGAACATCGGATCAATACCACAAGCGAGCGCGATAGCCTCCGCAAAGTCACGAATTGATACTTCCTCTATCCCGCCAACGTTGTAGTGCCTCGCACCCGCAGACTCTGGAGGGCGCTCGATGACGCGCTTAATCGCCTCACAAGCGTCTGTGACATACAACGGGGAAAACTTTGGCCCACATCCGCCACTTAGCGTAACTGGCCGCCCTTTCTTGACACGGTCAATAAGATCCGTGACGAGGCTGTCCTCTTGGCCAGGCCCATATAGCGTAAACAAACGGAGGATTGTTGTCGGTAGCTCTGCACCGTACGATTCCAGAATCATTTCGGCTATGCGTTTAGAGGTAGCGTAGAAAGTAGTTGGGTCGATTGCCGCCTCCTCGTTGAGCGGCAGCGACGACGGACGGTATACGTTCGCGCTCGACGCGAACACGAACTGCCCAGCTCCCACTCGACGTGCGTAGTCGACGAACCGCCATAGGGAATGCACGTTGACTCCGAACATGTCGGCTCCCGCCTCGGGAAAGTCACGATATCGGCGCGACTGCGCCATATAAAGCACGGCGTCGACGTGGGGTGGGAACTGCCAATCATCGTCTAGCCGGGCAAGGTCGGCGTTAAGCCACCGGATCCCAGACTTATTTGAAGCGATGCCAGTTCTCGTAGTCGCAAAGACCTCGTGGCCTCCAGCAAGCGCCGGTACGAGATGGCGTCCGAGAAACCCGCTGGCTCCGGTGACAAGAATTCTCATCAGGCAAGCGCTCGTCGTGCGATCACTGTGATGCCTTCCGTTCGCAGATTCTCGTACTCGATTTCAAGCGCGGCGTCAGCACACCATGCCCACACATCCTCGCAGGTATGCCGGGGAGCATTGGCAGGAAGGTACCAGTCAAAATTGATGTGATTCATCTCTTCCAACGTGAAATTCGGATGATAAAAGGCCTTGGCAATGTGCCAGTAAAAGAATCTTTGCAGCGATATGGCCCGGGCGGAATGTCCAAGAACTCTATCGATTCTGGCACATCGATCTCGATGTCTAAATCCCCTAGATACTGGCCGAAGCGAGTGAGCGGTATCAGCGCTTCCCAAGCGTCGTCCAGCAATTCAGCAAGCCACGAAGCGGGTCGCACGTCGGTCATTCCAGGAACCGCCGGCACCACCATTCGAAACTCAATAGCGACCAGATCAAGAGTCGATGATTCTGGTGCCCCTGGCTGTGCTCGTCCACAACGCGACAAACGTAGGCGGGATTCAGGAATTCGTTAATACGTACATCCCGATTGCAGAGGAAGCGCCTCACGTAATCAACGCTCTCACCAGCGAACCAACTCGCATCAGGCGCCGAAAACCCCTGCTTTCGGCGATCGAGAATTTCCTCTGGGATCAAAGGCTTCATCGCCCGCCGCAAGATCTTCTTACCATCGAGACCTGCCTGCCCGCGTTTGTACACTTCATCTTCGTCTATTTCCGGCGCACGATGGAGGTCGTGCAACTTGAAGTTCGGCGGCAGCTGCAAAACGAAGTCAACGAGGTCGTTGTCCATGAACGGAACCCTCGTCTCAAGGGAATGCGCCATGCTGAGCTTGTCCTCCATGACGAAAAGACCATGCAGAAATGTCTTGGCCTCGAAGTACAGAGACGCATCGATAACGTCGTCGATGGTCTGGATCGGGTGCGCATACCCTTTGAAAACGTTTCGGAACTCATCGCGCGGGTTATGGTTTCGGACCCCTGCCCACGTCCGCTCGTTGAAAAAGGAAGCGCGGTCCTTGTCGGGTACTAGACGCTGCCAGTAGTCATAGTAGGCATCGTAGTAGCGTCCTGCCTCTCCAGACTGGAAGCCTCGGTAGTACCGCCACGGGTACCCTGC
>DQEK01000376.1:2524-3588 GCA_003533545.1 Acidobacteriota bacterium
GCCAACCTTGCAACGTAGTAGTTGGGGTAACACTGGCCGACCCGAAGATCTTCCTGATGCCAGATAAGTTCCGGCAGAACTTGCTCCATGTCTCCCGCATGGAGCACCACCTCATAGTGCTCCGTCTTGTAGCGGTTCGCCATCAATTCCGAGGCAGCCCGCTCGTCTGCTCCGAGTTCTAACCCTGACGCAGACGAGAGATCGAACCCACCGGTGAATGTGTGCATCCGCGGCATGTGTCGCGCCGCCACCGCCGTGATCGAGCCCGAATCGATCCCACCGCTCAAATACGATCCGACGGGCACATCAGAAACGAGTTGGCGCTCAACTGCTCGCTTGAATAGGTGAAAAACGTGCTCGGAAGCCTCCTCAAAGGACCCGGCAAAGTGATCTTTACGGAACTCGTAATCCCAGTAGCGAACGGGGCTAGCTGCATCCAGCCGGCTTGGATCTAGCATGAGCGTGCATGCCGGTGGCAGCAACCTAATGGAATCGAACAAGGTCAGATCGCTGAAGATATTTTGAAACGTGAAATACTCGCTCAGCGCTTCTGGGCATACACGCGCGCTGACGGCAGGATGCTGCAGTAGCGCCTTGATCTCGGAGGCAAAAATAAACTCGTCAGCCGTCCAGCAATAGTACAGTGGCTTGATGCCATAGCGGTCTCGCGCAAGAAACACTCTCGGGAGCATGTGACTAACGG
Organism: Acidobacteriota bacterium; assembly: GCA_003533545.1. Classification (GTDB taxonomy): domain Bacteria; phylum Acidobacteriota; class Vicinamibacteria; order Vicinamibacterales; family UBA8438; genus DQEK01. The sequence goes on from DQEK01000376.1 coordinate 3,228, forward strand.
CACCATCGCTCGGTCGACCATCGTAGATGGCCAACGCAAACATGCCATTGAACCGCTCGACGCAGCTAGGGCCCCACTCCTCGTAAGCGTGAAGGGCTACCTCGCTATCGGTACGTGACCTGAAACGATGCCCGAGAGTCTCAAGTTCGTCGCGTAGTTCACGGAAATTGTAGATCTCTCCGTTGTAAGTGATGGCCGCATCGCCTTGCTCATTCAACATCGGCTGGCGAGCAGCCGATGTGAGGTCGATAACCGCCAGACGACGGTGTCCCAAGCCCACAGGTCCCATTACATGATGCCCCTCGCCGTCCGGTCCGCGATGGACAAGAGCCTCGGTCATTCTTGTGAGTATCGTGGCGTC
>DQEK01000389.1:0-748 GCA_003533545.1 Acidobacteriota bacterium
CAAGGCGTGCTAGTCGGATCAGCGTCAAAGAGTTATGCCATGACCGGTTGGCGCTGTGGCTGGATCTTGGCGCCGGCGGTGGTGGCGTCAGGCTGTAACGCGGTACAAAGCCATTCCACGTCACACGCCACGTCGATTACCCAACATGCCGTGCTCGCGGCGCTGACTGGACCGCAGGACTGCGTCGACGAAATGAGAGAAGAATACCGCTCTCGCAGGGATGGATTGCTCAGTTGGATGGAAAGAGACAAACGGTTCGATGTCTCGAGCCCTGCTGGCGCGTTCTATGTCTTCCCCAACGTGTCTCGTTTGCTGTCCCTGGATGGTCCCCGTACTTCGGCCGACCTAGCGTTAGCGCTCCTAAACGAGGCGCATGTTGCCGTAACGCCAGGCGAAGCGTTCGATGCGCCGGGCTTCCTGCGTATTTCCTATGCCGCCTCGATGGATCAATTGCGTGAGGCCTGGGCCCGGATACAGCGTTTCTTGGCCTGACCCTGTGGCGTCAGTGTTCCGAGAGCGCTCAAAGGCAGTGACGGTTGTCGGTGCTCACTCGCTTCCGTTGGGGGGAACCGGCAGCGCCGAAGCATCGACGAAGACTCACCGTCGCTGGAGGTCGTCGGGCCCAGGAAGAATCCGACTGGAATTTGTTTCTGACCCTCTGTCGCATGGGCCTCTTGGTATAGGGCGTGCGTTACGCGTGGTCGGTTTCCAGTCTAGTTAGGGTCACCCCCAGCGCCCAGGGACCGGC
>DQEK01000389.1:1138-1753 GCA_003533545.1 Acidobacteriota bacterium
AAAACCTCGCCGCTCGACGACCTGCGCACCGCATGCTGAGCACCGTGTGTTCTCCAGGTCGCCCACCCTCCCAGGTCGGTTGCCAGCGTAAACGAACTTAAGCCCCGCTCGTCGACCAATCTCGGCAGCGCGCACCAACATCTGCGGAGTCGTGTCCACCGGGTTTTGCATCTTGTAGTCGCGATGAAATGCGGTGACGTGCCATGGAATCTCTGGCGACACACCCGCGATGAACCGTGTCAAGGCGCCGATCTCGTCAGGCTCGTCGTTGAATCCCTCAATCAGAAGCGTGACGATTTCGAGCCAAACGCCGGCGTTGTGTAACCCCTGAATCGATTCCAGGATCGGTGCCAGGCGTCCGCCCAGTCGTCGGTAATGGCGGTCGTCGAAGCTCTTCAGGTCAACTTTGTAGAGGTCCACCCATTCCCGTAGGTAGTCGAGTGCTTCCGGGGTTGCGTTTCCGTTTGAAACAAACGCAGTTGCCATCCCGGCCGCCCGCGCGGCCTGAAACACGGCGACTCCCCATTCGGCGGTAATGAGCGGCTCGTTGTACGTGCTAACCATCACGCGGGCTCCCGACCGTACCGCCTCATCGACAAGGTCATGACTGGAACG
>DQEK01000389.1:2172-4591 GCA_003533545.1 Acidobacteriota bacterium
CATGCCGAAGCTGTACGTGAGTGACCCGGGGAAAGCGTGAAAGAACGGTTTCTTTTCGATGGGATCGCATTGAACGTTGGCCACGTAACCCCACGGCACTAGAAGACGCCCCCCGCTGTTGTACCGGACCTTACACACGCCGAGGGCGCCATCTGGGATGGGACAGCGGTGACCACAAGCAAAACACTGAACCCGACGATCGGGAAGCTTTTCGTAGAGTTCACCTTCTTCCGTGCTGTTGGCCAGCAACGCGGGCAGCTCAATCGGCATCGGAAGGCTCCCGGAGCAAATCAGCACCAGAGGCTGAAGGCTGGTTGCTGACGAGTATGACGGTACGCAAATCGTCATCGGGATTCGGTCGGACCAATGTACCCAGGTTGAGATTCCCCGTATTCAGATAGGAAACCCGCCCCAATTCATAGACGGCGACCCCCGAGGTTCTTATCTGGACGAGGTCGTCCTGGTCGATAACACCGAGGACGGGCTCGGACGAGCGCAGGAACGAAGCAACCTGCTCTATCGAGGACAACTCGACATGAGGCCGACCTGTGTAGAAGACCAGGTTACGAACAAACACCCGGTACCGCCCATAGGGCATTCCCGCCGGTTTTGCTTCTCGAATGAGCGCCGCCAACACCTCGACCGGTTCAGGACCCGCACGCGATAGAACCGCATACTGAACCGAAAGCACCGATACGACTGCGGCCAAGACGAGTGCGACCGGAATGAATTTTCGCCACACTATACCCACAAACATCACGACTACCCCTGAGCCCATCAAGCCGACCACGCCGAGTAGCAGGGCCACAGACGAGCCATCCGGCAGCAGCGACTGTGCGCGGTAGACCAATGCACCAAAAACACACAGGACCGCCCCGCTTACCACCGAAGCTACCGTAATCACGCGATCCCGCCGGGGCGGCGGAACATCCCCAACGAACCAAAGGCGCCGCGCGATGGAAAAGGCCAAAAAGATGGCAAGGGGAGGCAGCACCGGAAGGATGTATCTTGGCTGCTTACCGATCGAGATCGAAAAAAAGAGAACTGGCACCGCTGCCCAGACTGCCAGCCAGACATTCGCGGGTTGAATTTGCTGTAGTTTTCGACCTAGGTGCAGGAGCGGGCGGCACCACAGAAGCATGAAGGGCGACCAGGGTAACAGGCCTGCGACGACAATCGGGAGGTAGTACCAGACGGGACGCGGGTCGTTGTAGCGGGCGGTCGCGAATCGTTGCAGGTTCTCGCCGATAAAGAATCGATCGAGATAGCCTGCGCCGTGCACTGTTGTCATTACAGCGAACCACGGCACTGCGAGCAGCAAAAACACGCCGGTTAGAAATGCTACGTCGGCAAAGAGTCGTAACAATTCCTGTCTGAACGACGGCGTGGTTCTGAGCGACCAGACACGGAAAAGTGCGAGTGGCCCGACTACCATGACTGGCAGCGCTATCCCGATCGGCCCCTTGGTCAGAAATGCACCCGCCAACGCGAACCCAGCTCCCAAGAGCCACCAGCGCTTCGACGCCCTTGCCCCGGCACCGCATTCGACAAGTGCCACCAATGCGGCCCACGTCCCCAGCGTCACGAAACAGGCCAGCAAAAGGTCCGGCAACGCCTGACGGGCAACCGCGACGTAACCGAAACTGGTCGCTGTGATCGCGCCGGCCAGCAGGGCGGTCGGTTCACCATGCCACCGACGCGCACATGCGAACGTAGTAATTACCAATACGAGTCCAGCAAGGGCCGACGGAAAACGCGCGGCTGATTCGCCAACGCCAGCAACCAAATAGGCCAGGGCGGCTAACCAGTAGTAGAGCACGGGTTTCTCGAAGCGGAACTCCCCGTTGTAGAGCGGTGTAACCCATCCACCACCCTCAACCATTTCTCGAGCAGCTTCGGCGTAAAACGCCTCGTCGGAGTCCATGATCGCCGGACGCCCAAGGCCCACGAAGAACGTCAGGGCGCAAAGAGTGACAAGGAGTGCGACGCGTGGAACGGTCACGGAACGATTGTATACAGCCGCCGGCAACTGTGGTCACCTGATCCTTTTCCTGGCCCGATGTGCACTTGCGAAGGCATGAGAATAGACAAGCACAAAATCCAGCGCGTTCGGTCGCACGCCTCGGTTGCTTCCCCTACAGCAGATGGCAAAGTCTTGGATTGTGGCAGGTCGAGAGCGGTTCACGTCCGTTTCCGGAAACGACCCTGTAGAGACGCTGAGAGCGCCAGAGGCCTATTAGGGCGCTTGACAGCGTCGACGGGCCGTGCCTATACTCGTCGCCGATACAACATTCCTCTCTTTTTTTGGGCCTAAAGCCGGTATCCCAGCCGGTCTAACTCGGCCCGCTCAAATCCTTCAACGCTTATCGGATTTCCCATGCCAACAGACCAGAGTCCCACAACAGAACCCGTACCCGCC
>DQEK01000389.1:4993-8559 GCA_003533545.1 Acidobacteriota bacterium
GGCACTGATTCACCGCCGGACGCTAACCCAAGTGAAACGGCAAAGCCGAACAAGCGTTCCGGCGCGGGTCTGAATATCGGCGAACTCAAGGATATGAGCATCGCGAAGCTCACCCAGGTCGCCAAGGATCTCAGCGTCGCGGGCGCGACCGGCATGCGGAAACAGGAGCTAATCTTTCAGATTCTGAAAGCGCAAACGGAAAAAAGTGGGTTCATTTTTTCGGAGGGGGTGCTTGAAGTGCTCCCGGATGGTTTTGGTTTCCTGCGAGCTCCCGACTACAACTATCTTCCTGGACCTGACGACATCTATGTATCGCCCTCACAAATTCGAAAATTCGACCTGCAGACCGGCGACACCGTGTCTGGCCAGATCCGTCCGCCGAAGGAAGGGGAGCGGTACTTCGCGCTAATTAAGGTCGAGGCTGTCAATTTTGAATCGCCTGAACAGGCGCGGGACAAACTTTTTTTCGAGAATCTTACACCGCTGTATCCAGAGGAGCGCGTCAGTCTAGAAACTGGGCCAACAGGTCTCTCGGGCCGAGTCATGGACTTGATGACTCCGATCGGCAAGGGCCAGCGTGGGTTGATTGTGGCGGCACCTCGAACCGGAAAAACGATGCTTCTCCAGTCAATTGCCCAGTCAATTGCGGCTAATCACTCCGACGTGTATCTCATTGTTCTGCTAATTGACGAGCGCCCCGAAGAGGTTACCGACATGCAGCGGTCTGTCGACGGCGAAGTTATCTCGTCGACATTCGACGAACCGGCGCAGCGGCACGTTCAAGTAGCGGAGATGGTCATCGAGAAAGCTAAGCGCCTTGTGGAGCACAAGAAGGACGTGTTTATCCTGCTTGACTCCGTGACCCGTTTGGCACGGGCCTACAACACGGTCATTCCTCCGTCGGGGAAGGTACTCTCCGGCGGACTCGATTCCAATGCGCTGCAGAAGCCAAAACGATTCTTTGGTGCAGCGCGGAATATCGAAGAAGGCGGCTCGTTGACGATCATGGCTACCGCACTAGTTGATACCGGATCTCGGATGGATGATGTCATTTTTGAAGAATTCAAGGGCACCGGCAACATGGAGATCCATCTTGACCGTAAGCTAGTGGATAAGCGTGTGTTCCCGGCTATCGATATCCAGAAGAGTGGCACGCGCAAAGAAGAACTTCTGATCGGCCCAGAGGATTTGAACCGAATCTGGGTACTTCGGAAGGTGCTGAACCCGCTGTCGGCAGTCGAGGCCATGGAGCTGCTGTTGGACAAGATGGGCAAAACCAAGTCGAATCAAGACTTCCTAGCATCGATGCAAAAAATGGGGTAGTGGTGACCGAACTCAAGATCAGACAGGACGGGCCGCTGGTCGTATCCGGAGAGGATGTGGCCCTCATCGACTGGAACGGAAATGCTTATTCGGTGGAGAAGCGTCCCTTCGCGCTCTGCCGCTGCGGGGCATCCCAGAATAAGCCATTCTGTGACGGCGCCCACAGCGGAGCAGGCTTTGTGGCAGGCGAGGCTGCCCCCACTGACAAAGCGCTCCCTTGAGCCCTTATCATTCAAGCCGCAGCCGGCAGGTCGATGGTGAGGCTGCCGTTCGAGACGCCGATTAGCACTCGTCCACCTTCCGCCAACTGACCTTCAAGTAACCGCGTTGCTAGCGGGTCCAGCACTTGCTTCTGCAGCGTCCGTTTGAGCGGTCGTGCACCATACGCCTGGTCGAATCCGGTTTCGGCGATCTTCTCGAGAGCCTCGCTGGAAAGCTCGATGGCGATGTCCTGGTCGGTGAGCGGAGCAGTCAATCGACGCATTTGAATCTCTACGATTTCTCGAATGTGTCCGCGAGCTAGTGGGTGAAAGTAGACGATGTCGTCAATTCGGTTCAGGAACTCGGGCTTAAAACTCGCCCGGACTGCATCGGCGACTTGGCACCGGACTTTCTCATCCAGCCTGCCGTCTCCCTGATGGGGACACTCCGCAATGAACTGGCTCCCTACATTGGAGGTCATGATAACTACGGTGTGTTTAAAATCTACGGTTCGTCCTTTTCCGTCCGTGAGGTGGCCATCGTCGAGCAACTGCAACATTACGTTAAGTACGTCAGGGTGAGCTTTTTCGATCTCATCAAAGAGCACCACCGAATATGGATGACGTCTGACCTCTTCCGTCAACTGGCCAGCTTCGTCGTAGCCTACGTATCCTGGCGGAGCGCCAATCATGCGCGACACGCTGTGCTTTTCCTGGTACTCAGTCATGTCCATTCGGACGATGGCGTGCTCATCATCAAATAAGAACATCGCTAGCGCGCGAGCCAACTCCGTCTTGCCTACGCCGGTCGGTCCCAGGAAAAAGAAACTGCCAACGGGTCGTGTCGGGTCCTGCAGCCCGGCCCGGGCACGCCTGACCGCGTTTGATACGGACGCGACTGCCTCACTTTGTCCAACGACGCGCTCGTGCAACCGTTCTTCCATTTTGAGAAGCTTCTCAATCTCTCCTTCAACAAGTTTCGCTACTGGAATACGAGTCCAACGGCTAAGCACCTCAGCGATGTCGTTTTCATCGACGTAGTCTTTCAGCATGCGGTCACCTTGTCGGCGGGATGGCGCATCGATCACCGAGGCCACACGACGTTCCAGCTGCGGCAAGCGACCATACTGAAGCTCGGAGGCGGCAGCATAGTCGCCATCCCGATGCGCCCGCTCGATCGCCAGGCGCACCCGCTCCAATTCCTCGGTCGCCGCTCGAGTAGCTTGGATCGCCGCCTTCTCTTCCAGCCATTGAGATTTCAACTGACTGCGTGACCCATTGAGAGCCTCAATCTCACCGGTCAACCGACCAGTGCGTTCTATTGAGGCCTCGTCCGTCTCTTTACGCAGGGCCTCACATTCGATTTCAAGTTGCATAATCCGGCGTTCAACCTCATCGAGCTCCACGGGAAGCGAATCGATCTCAGTACGAAGTTTCGATGCCGCCTCGTCGATCAAATCGATGGCTTTATCCGGAAGGAACCTGTCGGCGACATAGCGGTCTGACAACGTTGCGGCCGCGACGAGGGCTGTGTCCTTGAACTGGACACCGTGATGGATCTCGTAGCGTTCTCGCAACCCTCGAAGTATGCTGACCGCATCTGCAACCGTGGGCTCCGGGACCATTACAGGCTGAAAACGTCGTTCGAGTGCGGCATCTTTCTCGATGTATTTTCGGTATTCGTCAAGAGTCGTCGCACCGATGGCGTGCAGTTCCCCTCGGGCCAGCATGGGCTTCAGCAAATTAGAAGCATCTATGGCCCCTTCGGCCGCGCCAGCCCCAACGATGGTGTGCAATTCGTCGATGAACAGTACAACTCCGCCGGCCGACTCGGCGACCTCGTCGAGGATCGCCTTAAGCCGCTCCTCGAATTCCCCTCGATACTTGGCCCCGGCGACCACCGCGCCAAGGTCCAAACTGATGATTCGCTTTTCCTTCATCCGATCAGGAACGTCTCCGCGCGAGATGCGTCGTGCCAGTCCCTCCACAACGGCTGTCTTTCCGACACCTGGTTCGCCAATGAGCACCGGGTTGTTCTTCGTG
>DQEK01000052.1:0-4007 GCA_003533545.1 Acidobacteriota bacterium
GCAACTACGCGATGACGAACCTGCTCACCGGTACGAGGGTGCGACAACGTGAGGCGAATAGTCGCGTCCGCGCTCTTGAAGCGGAGAAGCGCGACCGGGCTTCTGCCAGGCCGCGCCGTTCCCTCTTACTCAGGCCACACTACTCCCTGATAGTCGGCGGTCACTGGGCCCATACCTAGGTAGGAGAACTTCTGCACCCGTTTCCCTTCGTAGGTCTCGGTGGTGTACATGTTTCCCTCGGAGTCGACGGCAATGCTGTGGGCTCCGAAGAACTGGCCTGGCTGTCGGCCGCCGTCGCCGAAGCTAGTCACGAGTGTTAAGTTCTCTCGGTCGATGATGTGAATGCGTTGGTTCACGCCGTCGGCCAGATACATGAAGGCTTGCTCTGGGTCGTGGGAAAAGTCGAGGTCCCACGCGGCACCTGAGCCGGTGGTGTTCGGCATCACCAGCATCTCGTCTACATAGGTGCCGTCCTTTTGGAACACTTGGATCCGGTCGTGGGCTCGGTCACAAACGTAGATGAGGCCGCTTGCCGACACTTCGGCGCAGTGCACCGGGCTCAGGAACTGCTGCAGGTTCGGGCCACCAGGGACGTAGCGCTCATCGAAGTCGTCATCCGGCTCGTTGCCGTAGGCGCCCCAGAATCGCTTGAGCTCGCCGCTGTCGGCGTCGACCACAGCCACGCGCTTGTTGCCGTAGCCGTCGGCGAAGTAGATCTCGTTCACTCCGCCGTCAACGGAGATCTTCGCGATACGGCCGTAGCTGTCGGTGCTCAGGCTGTCCGGTTGCCGGCCCGCCACACCCACCTGCAACAGGAACTGGCCGCCGCGGGTGAACTTCAACGCGTGGGAATCGCCACCGCCATTCCCGCCGACCCAGACGTTGTCCATGTGGTCGATAGTGATGCCGTGATTTGACGAGGGCCAGTCGTAGCCTTCACCTGGGCCGCCCCAGTGACCAACGAGATTACCCTCTGGATCAAACTCCAGCACCGGCGGGGCTGGTGTGCAGCACTCTTCGGCTGTGGGTGGGTCGTTTAGGACCGACGTTTCGTTGGCGGCGAGGGTGGAGGCCCGGTGCACGATCCAGACGTGGTCCTGGGTATCGACGTCCACCCCGATAGTCGACCCGAGTAGCCAGTGGTTTGGCAGTGGTTTCGGCCAGAGCGGATCCACTGCAAACATCGGTGCTTGGGGACCACTGGCGTCGCCGCTGGCAGCGGCCTGCTCCTCCGCGGGAGCGCTCGTGGTGCCAGAGCCGCCGCCGCAGGCTACCGCTACGGCTAGTAGGGTCATCACCGCCAGGGGACCGAATCTCTTCAGGTACAACATTGAGCACCTCCTTGCCGAACTTCGTCCGAATTCGTACGGTGGCTCATTATGTCCACCGCTGCCGGGTAGTGCCAATCAAAAAGTAGCGATCGGATTGAGCGGCGATCCCATGCCTTGTCGGATCCGTAGTGGCGCGGTTGTGAACAAGAACTCATAACGGTTGAGCCGACGCGCTTCTTCGGCCAGTTGTTCGAAGTCGAGGTTGTCAAAAATCGACACGCCGAGCGAGACGAGCGCCAGGCGATGGAGCGGTAATCCGACCTGCGGGGGGAACCCGTGCGGCGAGACGTCGTTGAACATGTCATGACCGATGAACGACACACCCCGTTCCTTGAGGAAATATGCGACATCAGCCTGATAACCGGATACGCCCTCTGAGGTCGGCCAGGCTCCGAGGGCTGCCCGTCGCTTCCATCGCCCCGTGTAGAGCAGGATGACGTCACCCTCTGAAACTCGAACCCCTTGGATTTCCTCTAGGCGCTCTAGGTCGGCCCAGGTAATCGCGTCTCCGAGCTCCATCCACCCTTCAGGGGTTGCTCGTCCAGGCAGCAGGGTGGCGTCGAACAGAATCCCTCGGGTAAAGATGCCGTCCCGCAATGCGTGAATACTGCCTTGAGGACAGCCCCCCGCCGCTTCAATCGACTCCTGTGTTACTCCGTTGTAGCCCTTGCCTTCGAACATGACATGGCAGGCTACCGAGTCGAGATGACTATGAATGGTGCCGTGGTAGGTACCCGTGTACTGATACCGATCGGCGGCACCGGTTTCGCTTACGCGCAGCACTTGCCGGTCGAGAAAGGTGCCGCCATCGACCGCATCCTCCTCGATAACGTCGTGCGCAAGTGACACACTGAGGCCTTCGGCGACAAGCCTGGCTGCGGCCTTGCGCTTCTCTGGCGTGATGAAATTGGCTGCACCCAATTCGTCGTCTGGTCCCCACCGGCCCCAGTTTGAGAGCGACTCCATGGCAGCGCGGAAGTCGGCTTCTGTTTTGAGTGATGGTCGCTCCTGGGCCATCCCGCCGACTGTCGTCATAGCCAGCACGAGTGCCATGATCGTGGGGATGGCGTACTTCACGCGACCGAACATGCGAAGAAACAGTCCTAAACACTTGATCATCATCATGCCTCGTCGACGGAACCCTTTGCCCGAGTATTGGAAGGTGGTGATTATACCGTCCCGTCGACTACGTCGCTCTGTTGGACTTCTGGTACGATCACGATTCGATGACGTCTCGGTTAGTGCTTAGGCAATGCGGCCTTTCGTCGACGGTTGGCGTCGGACTTGCTCTCTTCTCCTTTGGATGCAACGGGGCGGGACCGGGCACGACCGTGGTCGAGCCCCCGCCGATCGTATCGGCTGCTGAAGAGGTGCCGGGCCCTGGTCTCGGGGAGGTGACGGGTCTTGCGAGAGCCGCAACGGGGGTGGTCCTGTCGATCGTGCTGCTTGAGCCTCATGTCGAGGTCAATGTCCCGGTGCCGGAGCGAGCTACGACCATGGACCAAATCGGCCGTCAATTTGTGCCCGGGTTCATCTTGGTAAGGGCGGGGCAGACCGTCAACTTCAGAAATAGCGAGGATGATCTTCATACGGTTCACGTCAAGGACAGCACCGGTGAATCACTGTTCAACGTGGCCACGATGTATGGGAGCACCTACGAGTACACCTTTGAGCTTGGCGATGAGTACACGGTGATCTGCAATACCCACACGGAAATGTTTGCCGACATCATGGTGGTCGACACTCCCTACGCGGTCATTGCCGGCCGCGACGGGAGCTTCGCTATTCCCAATGTGGTCCCGGGCGCCTATACCGCAACCATGATTCACGGGGAAGAGCGCAGCGAACGCGAGGTCGAGGTCGTTTCGGGGGACAACGCCATCGACCTGGTTTCTAACTAGGCTTACTCAACTCCGTTCTGGAAATAGTCCGGCAGTGTGGGTTTGGTCGCCCGAAGGATCTCGACGATGGCGAGACGGTCTTCGACGGTGAGGACTGCATAGCGCGGCTCCGTGGCCTGCCCGGACAGCACCGTCCACAGTCGGCGGTAAATCGCGTTTCTGGCGCGGTCGGGGAGGGCATCAAATGCGTCGGCGTAGATCAAGGGACTGCAGGGATACTGCAATAGCCGGTCGTCGAGGTTGAGCTGGTGGAGGGACCGGCCCTGCTCGTCAAACGGGCCCTGGGCGGAGAACCACTCCGCGAAGCCCGACGTGCTGACGATGCCAGCCGGAAGGGGTGCCTCGTCGATGAACAGCAGGTAGTCGACTAATTCCTCGGCTGCATCGGCCATCCGTGTTTCCACCTCGGTGTCCGGCGGTCGACTCGATGGCGCGCTTGGATGGCTGTCCACACGGGCCTGCCACCCCACGCGCACCAGGAGATTCGTCATGTGGTTGCGGTGCTCCAGTACCAACATCGACACGATGTCGCTGTAGGGCGTCGGGAACCCGTCGAGGTCGAACAGCCCCTCGAGGCTATCAAGCACCGGTGCCGGGTTCGTGTTGCCACCGGGTGTGTATTCGATTGGCTCGGTGGTGTTCCCCAAGTGATTCAAGGCTGGCGGCGCGCCGGTCACGTACCAACTTCCCCAACGGTCTTCTAGTGGGCTGCGGTGGTCGGTGGTCCAGCCGACGGCGTAAGCGTTCGGGTCATCCGGCATCGGGAGCGTGTTCA
>DQEK01000052.1:4401-8088 GCA_003533545.1 Acidobacteriota bacterium
TTACGCCGAATTTCAGGACGCTCCGCAGGAGTTTGGTCGAGCGAGTAGAACAGTACCCCTTGCTCGGCGTCGAGCGACGCGATTTCGAGCACGTTCCCGCCCCGTACCCAGCCGACCGCGACGGTGTCGTTGAAGTAGATCGCTCGGGGATTCTCCGGAGTGATCCAGTTTGCCTGGAAGCTGGTCTCCGAGAACACAGTAACCTGCGACTCGACCGGCACGTTGAGCGCATCGAGGACCGCGTGCAGGTAACCAGTCGTGGAGACAAAGGTGAGCGAGGTCTCGCCGGCCTGGACCGCGAGGTTGAGCGCGGTAATCACGTCGCTCGTCGTTCCGCTCGAGTATCGGATAGCGGGATGGTCACGCGACTCACGGAACACTCCGCCCCGCTGCCCCGTCGACGACGTCGCCAACAAAGTCACCAGTAGTCCAAGCGACGCACCGCAGGAGAAACGTCTCACGGGCTCACTCCACCGTCCATAAGGTGACGTGTGACTCGTCTTTGACGAACAGCCGGTTACCTGAGATGGCCGGTTGCGCCCAGGTCGCGCTCGCAGACACTTCGTACCGTGTGACCTGGTTGAAACCGGTCTGGTTTGTGCGGGCCACGACCAGGTCGCCATCGTTGTTCAGCAGGAACAGTAGGTCACCAGCCAGGACGACTGCTGAATTGGTCGCCTCGCGGCCCTCGGTTCGCCACAGTGTTGCTCCACTGCTGGCGTCGAGTGCGAAGAACTGTCCACCGCGAAGGTGGGACATGCCGTAGAGGGTATTGCCGGAAAGTACCGGATTGCTCATGAACATGGAGACTTCGTCGGTCGTCCAGAGCGTGTCGGTCGTCCAGCGGGCGCCGTCGCGGTGGGGTCGAAAACGGGTCACGCCTAGGTCGTGTCCCGTGACGATGACCTCGCCGCCATCCAGGATTGGTGTGATCGAGTTATTTGTCGACCGAGATACGAATGGTCGCTCCCAGAGCAGCGTGCCACTCTCGGCGTCAACCCCGACGATCTGTCGCTGGGTCACGGTGACGATCTGACGTACCCCGTCGAGTACGGCCACCATCGGGGACGCATAGGCCGGACCGTCGCCGTCCCACTGCCAGACGACTGTGCCACTGTTCGCGTCGAACGCCGTCAGCGCGCCGGCGTCATGTCCACCTAGGTGGAAGATGACGCGTTCCTCGTCGGCTACCGGGGAGAGTGCGGTCGCGTAGAGGGGTTCGGCGGTTTGTGCCGGTTTCTGCCACAGGAGCGATCCATCGGAGGCGTCGAGTGCCGAGACAACGCCGTTGATACCCAGCGTAAATAGTTTGCCGTCGTAGAACAGCGGGGTCGATTTCGGGCCCGGGCCATGACGGGAGGTGCCAGGGTTGTTTCGAAACGGAGCCTCGTAGGTGGTTCGCCAGGCGACCGCACCACTGGCGGCGTGCAGTGCCTTCACTACTTCTTCGTCACCGATTCGTCCGAATGTATAGACCTGCTCCCCGACGAGGATGGGTGTGGCGTAACCGAGCCCAGTTTCTACCTGCCAACGCCGTGTCAATTGGGTCGGCCAGGTGCTGGGTTCGACGAACGCGGCGGCGCCGCCGTCTCGGTTGGCACCTCGCCATTGTGGATAGTCGAGCGGGTCGTCTTGGGCACTACTAGCAACCGGCGACGAGACTACGACCGCCAGGAGTAAGAATGCGCTGCGTCCGTGCCTCATCCGTGCCTCCTTTCCGGGCATCCTCGTTTGAAGCGTCGAGTCTACTCGGCCAGCGTTAGCAGCGGCGTTGTCGCAGATGGTGGACTTGCCGCCCTCGGTGCGCCTTGGTCCGATTGTACCTCTCGTTCCAGACGGGCTACACTTGCGAGGCCTCGCGCATCATGAAACTACCGACCATTTTGTTTGTCCTCCTGCTGGCGCTCTGCGCCCTTTTTGGACTGACCTTCGTTATTGAAGAGGTCCCGTTTGAGGATGTGGCCACGCCGAGCGGTCAGATTGAGCGTGTTTACTCTGGCCACGGAGTGACCCACCCGCGTTTTTCGACGATGGACCACGGCGGGTCCGGCGCCGAGCGGCACGCTCGGGTTTTGTGGCTGGGCTGGGCATTCGGGGTGCTGCAGATTGCGCTGGTTGTGGGTTGTTTGATGCTTGGCGTGAAGCGGGACCGGCGGGTCAGGCTCTGGCTGGTCGGATGCGGTGTTTTGCTTGGGGCTATTTTCAGCATGGTGGTCGTCAGCTATCAGGGTTCTCTGGGTGGTGCGCCACCCTCGCTGTTCTTCTCGTTACCGGGACCCACGGCTTGGTTTCTCTACGGCTACTGGCCAGCGCAGTTCGTCGTAGTGGTGCTCTACGTGTTGGTGTTCAACCGTGCGGTTATTACGACCAAGGACGTGGTCCGGTTCCGCGAGATCGTCGCCGCTGAACGTCGTCGACGGGGTGACGAGTGACAGACGACTCGCGCTCGCTGGTCACGTTCGTTTTTGTCGCCGCGTACCTTGTTATGTGCGTCGGGGTTGGACTGTGGGCGCTGCGTCGCACGAAGTCCACGCGGGACTTTTTCATGGCCGGTCGAGACCTCGGCATCATGGTGACGGGGCTCGCCATTTTCTCCAGTCAAATGAGTGGTTTCGGGTTCGTCGGCGGTCCTGGGCTGGTCTACCGGATGGGACTGAGCTCGGCTTGGATGACTATCGTCGCGCCGCTGGGGTTTAGCTGTGCGTTCTTTCTGTTGGCCACGCGCCTGCGTATGGTGGCGGAGTTACGGGACACAATTTCGCTGCCCGATGCGGTGGCGGCGCGTTACGGGAGCGAGCGGGCACGGTTACTCACCGCGACCGCCATTCTGCTCGGGGTTGTCGGCTATCTGGGGACCCAAATCCTGGCGATGGCGACTGTGCTGCGCGAGGTGCTCAACAACGTCTCGTTTATACCGGAGGTGTCGATCCTGACCTGCATGGCGATCGCGTGTGCCGTGTTGGTGTTCTATTGCGTGACGGGTGGCATCTTGGCGTCGGTGTATACCGACCTCGTGCAGGGCGGCATCATGATCGTGGCCGCTGTCTTCGTCTTCTTCGCGGCATTGAATGCGGTCGATGGGGGAATGGCTGGTCTCGCGACGACGCTGCTCACGGATGATGCTGAAGCGGTTTCCCCGTGGGGCTCTTTAGGCATGCTGGGCTCCCTGTCTTGGTTGGTGGTTTTTACGCTCGGCACCGCAGGGCAACCGCACGTCATCACTAAATTTATGATGAACCGACGTGTCGAGGATGCGCGCCGCATCTTACCGGTCAGTGCCGTCGGATACATGTTGTGCTCCCTGTTATGGCTCAGTATCGGCCTGGCGATGCGGGCGCTCGTCATCCAAGGCGGTCACCCGGAACTGGCCACTCCTGACGAAGCAGCCCCGCAGTTTCTCCAGTTTCATGCCGGTCCGGTACTGGCCGGGGTGGTATTCGCGGCACTGTTCGCGGCGATTATGTCAACGGCCGACAGTTTCTTGAATCTTGGTGCGGCGGCGGTGGTGCACGATATTCCGCGGGCGCTTTATGGCCGGCCGCTAAAACACGAGTTGTTTTCGGCTCGGGTCGCCACCGTGGTGCTAGCGGTCGGTTCTGCGCTGTTCGCACTCTACTCACGGCAGGATCTGGTCGCGCTCTTGGGCGCGTTCGGCTGGGGAACGTTCGCAGCCGCGCTCGTGCCGGT
>DQEK01000135.1:0-1948 GCA_003533545.1 Acidobacteriota bacterium
TTCTCTGGTATTTATGCTGCCGCTTTCTTCTTCTTCGCTAGCGACCAGCATCCGCTGTCTCCCTGGGGTCACCCCAGAGCGTCATTAGAAGATTAGCCTTCGTCGTTTCGACGGTCCCACGTGCGTGCACAGGGCTATATCGCAGGGACTCACGCCGTCGGTTTCGGTGGACGCAACGCGACCAACCGCTCCCGCCATTCTCCGGCCGAGTTGAACGTACGTGCAATGTCGTCGTCTTTGTCTAATGCGCGTTGCATTGATTCGAGTTGCGTTATCAGCACGTCAATCGCGGTCCGAATTTGGTCGGCATTCGAACGACAAATATCTTGCCAAATATCGGCAGAACTCGACGCCAATCGAGTGGTATCAAAGAAACCACGCCCAGTCAGCTTTAGTCCTGGCACTCCAGCAGCCGTCCCTACAACGTGCATCAACGCGCTCACCGTTAACTGCGGAAGGTGGCTAACCATCGCAAGCTGGCGATCGTGTTCGAGTGGGCTCATGACCTGCGGCTTTGCTCCTAGGACCTCAACAAACTCGCACAGTCTCTCGAGTGGCTTCGACGTTTCCGCCCCTTCGGGGGTGAAGACCCAAGGACGATCCACAAACAGGTCAGGCCGAGCATGCTCTATTCCCGATCTCGGTGCACCGCCAAGTGGATGTCCCCCAACGAATGAAAGATGACTTGGGAGCTGGCGAGCCGCATCCACCGTCGCTCGTTTCGTGCTTCCAACATCGGTAACTACTGCCGATCTGACGACATTGCCCTCCAGGCCTCCCAAAAGCCCTATATTCGCTTCAATCGGAGCGGCGAGAATAATCAGGTCCGCGTCTGCAATCACGACAGGGTCACTAGCTGCGATGTCGATGGCATGTAGCAGCATCGCCTTCTCTAGTACCTCGCTGCGATCAAGTCCAATCACGAGGGCCGTAGGCCAGTGCTGCCTGGCGGCCAGCGCGATCGAGCCTCCAATCAGGCCCAGGCCTGCAATGGCAACCTTTTCGAATATTGGGGGCTTCCCCTCCCCTGCTGTTGACTGCACGACCGGGAGCATCCGTGGCGCTTCTGGCATATGCGAAGGGGTCGACTTTCGAGGGGTTGCGGGAGTCTTGGTCACGGTTGGATGGGGCTCCTAGCCGACGGAATGTTCCAAACGTCTGGTTTCATCAATAATGAGTTCAAATACTCGTGTGATCGCGTTCGCACCAAGCGGTCCGGGGTTCTTGGACCGCACGTGTTTCAGTACCTCGACCTCACGCTCCGGCTGGTACACCTCGAGTCCCACTGTCGCCTTAAGCGTGCCGATTTCACGCGCGTAAGTCGCGCGTTGGTTCAGCAGTGAGACCAAGCGCGCGTCGAGCTCGTCCATCTGCTCGCGGATCTGTGCAATGCGTCGGTCGGTCTCTCCTCGTTCCGGCTGTTCTGTTTCCGGTCTTGCTGCAGTCATGTTCTCTCTGCGCCTCCTTCGACCTCCCCGTTTCCTTTCAGCCAGGAAACATACCGTTCAACCGCCGAGACCAAATTCGGCGAACTCGCCTCCTGGGCAATGATCTCCACGAGCGCGCTACCAACTACGGCGGCATCGGCACAAGAGCCGATTTCCCGTACGTGCTCCGGGCGCGAAAGGCCAAATCCCACGGCGATCGGCAGTGATGACACTTCACGAATCCGGCGAACCAGGGTTCGTGCACTGGGGGAGACCTCGGCCCTGACGCCGGTCACGCCGAGTCTCGAGATGCCATACAGAAATCCTCGGCCTAGTTCTGCGGCTAGTTTGAGCCGCTCGTCGGTTGTAGTTGGACTCAATAGAAAAATGGGGTCTATGCCAACTTCGACAATGGTCCGACGAAAGGGCCCCGCCTCTTCGAGCGGCAGGTCGAGAATAAGCACTCCGTCGACCCCAGCCCTGGCGGCCCTTTCCGAGAAAACTTCTGTTCCCATGCGCAA
>DQEK01000135.1:2330-3135 GCA_003533545.1 Acidobacteriota bacterium
TGTTCGATGAGATCAAGGGTGCTACTCAAAGAAGCCCCCGCTGCAAGCGCTCGTTCGGAGGCTCTCTGAATGACAGGGCCATCTGCCAATGGATCGGAAAACGGAACACCGACTTCTATAACGTCCGCTCCAGCTCGGTCGAGGCCGAGCAGGATTTGCACCGAACGTTCCTGGTCCGGGTCCCCGCCAGTGACGTAGGTCACCAGTCCCGTCCGTCCCTGCGACCGGATGGCCTGAAAAATCTTGGTAAGCCGAGACGTCACCCTTTTGCCTCTTGTGAGGTTAACGTGCCTCGTCTCCCACCAAGTCCATGCGCCTCGGCAATTTCTACGTCCTTGTCACCACGCCCAGACAAATTGACGAGCACAACCTCGTCGCGTGACAGTTTCGCCGCCATCTCGCCAGCATGCGCCAGCGCGTGCGCCGACTCAAGGGCCGGAATTAAGCCTTCGAGTTGCGCGACGAGTTCAAAGGCATCAAGAGCCTGAGCGTCCGAAGCCCAGGCGTATTCGGCCCGGCCCAAGTCGTGCAACCACGCGTGTTCGGGACCAACTGACGCGTAGTCCAGCCCTGCTGACACCGAATGAGTTGGGTCAACGTTACCGTTGGCATCCTGCAAAATCAGACTTCTTGTTCCTTGCAACACTCCGACAGTGCCAGTCGCGAACCTTGCGGCGTGCCGCCCTGCCACTAATCCATCGCCGCCGGCTTCGACGCCGATTAGTCGAACTTGCTCGTCGTCGACGAAGCCGTCGAACACTCCCAGCGCGTTGCTGCCGCCGCCGACGCAGGCAATGACGGCTAC
>DQEK01000248.1 GCA_003533545.1 Acidobacteriota bacterium
GGGGAACCTATTCTCGGCCTTGGTTTCTCGCCCGACGTGACTAACCAGGCATTCCAGTTGCAGGTGGGAGAAGTCGCTGGTCCGATCCAGACCCCCACGGGCCCGGCCTTTGTGACAGTGGTCGGAATTCAAGAACCTTACGTGCCGCCTTTAGAGGAGGTCGAGGCGCGCGTACGCGACGACGTCATCCGACGCAAGGCGTTCGTGGCAGCGCAAGAACGCGCTGCGGAAATTTCAACACAGCTGGCTTCAGTTGAGGACTTTGAGCCCGCCGCGATCGAAGGGGGCCTCGAAGTAAATAGCAGCGATTTGCTGACTCGCGGTACAGCGATTCCAGGTATAGGCCTCAACGCCGCCGTTGAGGCGGCAGCGTTCTCATTGCCGGTGGGCGACACAAGTGACCCAATCCTGACAGGGAACACCGCGATTGTGCTTCGGATCGAAGAACGTCAGGAAGCCGCTGAAGCAGCATTCGAAACCAATCGGGAAACGCTCCTGAACCAACTTATGACCGAGCGCCAGAACCGGTTCTTCGCAGCCTACATGAACAACGCCAAGACCCGTATCCTGATCGACGTCGATCTGGCCGCATTCGCTCAAGCGGTGACCTAGGGCCCCGTCCCTGGACGTGACGCTCCCCTTTTCCGGCAAGACCTAGGATGCTCAGGGAATGAGCGTCCCAGACATGAGGGCCAGCGGCTCGCCGCTACGAAACAGTCGTAGCGGAACGGCGGCAACCTCAAGGGTCGCCAGGGGTAACGGGAACCAACCCAGCCGCGCCGCCGCCTGTGTCACGGTGAAGCCCTCGCTCAGCAAGTCGAGGAAGCTCCTCTCGCGCGGATAGGCGACCAATTCAACTTCGTCGTTGGCGCCAATCCCAGACTGGTCCTTCGCTACTGCCACGGCTCTGTCCAGACCACCTAGTTCGTCAACCAGACCGCGCGCCTTGGCCTGTCGTCCGGTCCATACACGACCCTGGGCCAATGCGTGAACGGCATCACGCGTCATCTCTCGCCCCTCGGCCGCCTTCGTCAAAAATTGCTCATAAATCGCATCGACATGCTCCTGCATCTTGATGCGCTCGTCGTCCGAAAAGGGAATGACAGGCGAATAGATCTCGGCGAACCGCCCGTCGCTCACCGGTTCAACCGTCACCCCCACCTTTTCGTAGACCCCTCTCGTCGCAATCTTACCGGCGACCACGCCGATCGATCCGGTCAGGGTCGCGGGCTGAGCCACAATGCTGTCGGCAGCCATTGCGATGTAGTACCCACCAGAAGCCCCGAGGTCGGACATCGAGGCTATAACTGGCTTTTCGTCTTTCGCCAGCAACACCTCCCGCCAGATGACATCTGAAGCAACGGCCGACCCACCCGGGCTATCGATGCGCAAAACGATCGCCCGCACAGAATCGTCGTCTCTGGCCGCACGCAGCGCAGAAACCAGAGTCTCTGATCCGAGCACCTCGCCCCCCGTGAGATCAATTCCACTGCTCCCTGAGTTGATGGTCCCGACCGCATAGATGACCGCAATGCGCGCGCCCTGATTCAACCCCAATGACTCGAGGCTGACCCCCCGGTAATCCCGGTCAGGAATGACGTGCCAATCGAACTCATCGAACGGTGGCTGGCGCTTGATTTCATCCGCGTAGACGAGTCCGTCGACCAAGCCGGACGCAAGCGCGTCCGTCGGCAAGAAAGGTCCCTCGTCGATCAGCCGAACGACCTCATCTTCCGCTAACTCGCGACTGAGCGAAATACCTTGGACAACCTGCTCGTAGAGGTCGCGATTCAGCGATTCGGCCATCTCGCGATGGGCCGGAGTCATTGTCGTCTCCGTATAAAGGTTCGCGGCCGTCTTGAAATCACCGGCATTCAACATATCCGGCTGCGCTCCTACCTTGTCGAGCGCGCCTCGGACAAACATCTCGTAGCTCGCAACTCCGATGAGATCTAGCGGGCTGCCCGGCATCAAAAACACCTTGTCGGCTGCCGAGGCCAGGTAGTACTCCTGAGTGCCGCCATACTCCAAGAACGCCACAATCGGCTTACCAGACTCTCTGTAATCGAGTACCGCCGCGCGAATCTCTTGCGCCTTGCCCCAAAGCAGCTGCGGCCCGACCGGCATCAGAACCACACCCCGAATACGTGAGTCAACTTTCGCCTTTCGGAGGCTATCAACCACCGATTGCACCGTCGTCCCCCCGCCCAAAAGAAGCGCAAGTAACGGATTCGTCTGTCGCTCGCTCATGCCACCCGGTACGCGCAGAACGAGTACCGAGTTTGAAACAACCGCGGGCTCGGCGGACACCACCGAGTAAATCGCAGCAATGCCGATCACCGATGTGACGACCGCCAATAGTAGAAAAGTGATGATGAACCTGACCCCACGCGAAGCAGCCACACTATCCTCCTAACATGTTGCGCCCAGCGCGCTCCATCTCCCACCAAAGCCTGGCTGAGCGACCATACAGCGTCCTGCAGGCGCGTCGCTCACCCCTAGAATAGACTGAGAAAACACGTCTTCGTCCCATGGCATGAAACGTACGTGCAATGGTCACCGTCCCGAGCAAGCCATCGACTCGCCAAGACCAGGCCGACCATACGTGACGACTCAGAGATACTCAACACACCCTTCGCACTCTTTCCGAGCAACGCCCACATCAACTTCTAGCAAGGATAGTCAAGACTCAGTCGTTCTCGATATACTGAAGTGTCGATCGTCCGGTCGATGGAGCCCGTATGGGCGCAGAATCCCCACTTGCGGAAGTGGCGGAATTGGCAGACGCGCAGGCCTCAGGAGCCTGTGAGACTTAGTCTCATGGGGGTTCAAGTCCCCCCTTCCGCACCAACTTCCAACCGGCCGCCTAGTCTAGGAAGCCGGACCGTACCTGTAATTGAAAATGGTCCCCGCAACTCAGACCTGACGAGCGGTATGTTCCTTTTTTAGTAGGGATCGCACCAATCGGGACCTGAACAAGGGTAACAACGAAATGAGAAACCCCGGGTTAGCGTGCGCCAACCTATTTCTTACGCGCCGCCCACGATTTCTTCATCCGTAAGGAGATCGCACGCCTCTGCGCAGCGGTCATCTTCCGGCGCCGACGCTTCCTAGCCTTGACCGCCGTCTTTCTCTGTCCTCTCGAGCTATCCGTAGTCAGCGCGCTAAGTGCGGCGTCCACCCGCTCTAGTCCGGCGACCAGCAGTTTCCTTTCCTTCTTCAGCTCCCTAATAATCAACTTCATGTTTTACCTATGCCTCTCCTTCAATTGATCAGAACACATTATCTTAGACTCACAAAACAGGACGTCACAACAACAGTCGCTACGTAGGTTTCACCGTCTAGGTAGTAACTGACCGTTTACATATAGGTCGTTGTGTGCCACACATGAGAGGCTACACCAAAGGTAGCTATGCTCCACAAACCCACATTCCTGAGACTGGTTACATAGATATTCCACTATTGTCATCCAATAGCGATACACCGTGGCAAAATTTGCCACCGACTACCTAACATTTTTCCCGCGCCCATAGCCCATAAGCTAGAACGTTACTAGTACCTTCCCCAAGAATGGCAGCTAACCGGAAGCAAATATCAGGAAGGGAGTACAGACACCGAAAAGTACTAATAACCCCCAGGTACCATCCTCACCGGAAGCAAGGAAGTTGCCACGATTCGTAGGTCAGATTAGACGGCACGCGGTTCCTAGACAACACTCGATAACCGTCCTCAGTTGCATAAGGATCGCCGAAACTTGACTCCCCAGCAACTTGGTAATTCGTATTTAGGTAATCATCAACTAACGTAAAATCCCGCCTGAAATCACCGTACGTGTCCTTCTCGATGAATACTAACGGAACGGATTGTTCCTCAAGACGACTCACAACACGTTGTTGAAAAGCCGTGTCTGACCAGTGTCCACCGAAAAATGACACCATCCCACCCGCGAACCCTCTGCTAGCGAAAGTGAATAACTGTGGAGCAAACCAAGTGGTCATGAGACGGTCCCCTGGTCCCGTACACTCCCTCGCGTAGCGCACCAACCCGGACAGACGCCCGCTTGGCAGCAGCGCCACGGACGGTGGAGAAGCCGCGAGTCTCTGAAGTTTCTCTCGCCACGGCACCGGTGTTACCCCCATCGTCGACAACTTGTCGCTCCACACCGCCAGTGTCCCAAATCCCACAAATGCCACCAGTAACACGTGTGCTACCGACCAGCCTAGCCTTGCCTCTGAAGCCCGTGCGGGCTCTACTGGCACTAAAACCAACTGACCCACAACCCAGGTTCCCAAGATAACGAGCGGTGGCGCCACCGCCCCAATTCGAGCAGCGAACGGCTCACGCAAGATGAAAACATCAATCAACACGCACAGTGTCACAAGAGAAAACCCACGTGCCGCCTCCCGCTGCCGTGCGGAAGTCGACCAGCGGCGGCGACTGTTCCACCAGATCACCAATACCCCGAGAGCCGGGATGACCAAAAACAGATAACACAACATAGCAGTCGCGTTGGCCCTGGAGAACACGCCAGGAAGTATCTGTAGCCGAAGCAATGGGACAAAACGTTGGAGCTTGGCAACGAGCGGTTCGGATGACATCACCTCCGCCGTGCCCCGATCAATGAAGGCTGTGTCTTCGATGTGGGCATCTTCGATGAGTCGACGGACATTCTCTACCGAGTTGTCTTCGAGTCGATACCACCAGGTCCGACCTCCATCTAACACTGGTTCTGCCAGAGTAAACCGCTCTTCCAGAGCGACCCGCTCGGCCGCGCCAAGCCCGTCAGTCCACCGCACCTTAACCGGATAACCCGATCTAGATTTGACCGCGAGCAACGGCGCACTGTTGTCGATTTTGAGATCAGGCAAGTGAAAGAGGCTGGTCCGGTTGCTCTCACGGGCTGCGTAGTTGATGATCTGCCGAGCGTACTCAGGGACTCCGCCACTAACCTGCAGAAACAGTAGACAAGGCAACGAGACCAGCACGGCAACCATCACATAAGCTCCTATGCGGCGTACGAACGCCGCACTGGTCCCATGAATGCCCAGCAACAAGACGATCCCGGCACACGCGATGTACAGGCCGTTGTCGTATCGAAACCAAAACGCTGTGGCCGTGCCTACGGCCAACAGGACGAGGTTGCTGATGGAAGTCCTCTCGCTGTAACGCCAACAAAGAAAGGCACCGAGCGGATAGAAAAAAACTTTATCGTAGTCGTAAAACCTCGGGCCTACGGCCACTGACAACCCGGTAATCAATACCGCGAGTGGCAACGACCGCGTGATGCGAAGAAGCAATACAAACGTCAGCGTGAAGCCAGCAGAGAAGGCGCCGACATTGAGTACTGCCTCGCCGAGCAAATTGTCCCCGAACGTTGCTTGCACAGCCGCTGAGCTGAAAAGCGTCAAGAAAAATCCCGGGTCAAAGAAGTCTTTGAACGGCAATTCGCCGTACTGCACGATCTGCCGTGCCCGAGAGATGCGGTCGAAGTGGTCGTCCCTAACGCCGTATGTCAACAGGTGAAACAAGCACGATCCGACGAACACCACAGTCACCCATGCCCACGGCGTGTTATCGACGGCGTCCGCACGGTGCCGCTGCTGCCTAGCCATTGCGTCTGGTGAAAGCGTCGCTGGTGCGGTGTCGTCCGTCTCGAGTGTGGTCAAATCTGGTAAATTTGGTCGCGGTAGCTATAGCACCGACCGCTCGTCTGACCTTGGAGCCGATCAGTACTCACAAACGGTGGCGTGTGCCTCACCGGTACGCGCCTCCAAGGTCTTGCGAGCGGCTCATCCGTGTTTAGCAGATTGCGTAGCTGCAGGTCGCCGCGTAAGGGCGGAGAGAAGTG